>DDPL01000076.1:19618-74420 GCA_002342175.1 Legionellales bacterium UBA2469
TTCAAAGGCTGCACGGCGATATATTACCCTTTTTTACATGCTGGCAAATGGGAAAAAACGCTTTTTTCCGCTTGGAAGAAAACCCGCAATCAGGTTCGGGAAGATAGACATTTATCAAGTGCTTTTGTAGATTTATCACCGATGATAGCAGAGCTTCGTCTTTTCAAGTCAGAAGCAGAAATTGCGTGCATGCAAAATGCAATTGATTGTTCTGTGGCGGCTCATTTAGAGGTGATGCAACATATACGACGCTTAAATTATGAATATGAAGCGGCTGCAATTTTTCATCAAAAATTAGGAATGCAGGGTTGTATGGATACGGCTTATCCAACGATTGTAGCTTCAGGTTCGAATGCATGTATTTTGCATTATACAAAGTCCAATCGAGCATTTCAAAACCAAGATTTATTTTTGATTGATGCTGGCGGCGAATGGCAGGGATATGCGGCAGATATTACTCGAACTTATCCTGTGCGTGGCAAGTGGACTCGAGAACAACAAGCCATTTATGAACTGGTTTTAGCAGCACAAGAAGAGGCGATAAAATGTATTCGTCCGGATTGTGAGTGGACACGAATGCAAACGATTATTGTTGAAATATTAACGCAAGGTTTGCTTGATTTAGGCATATTAAAAGGTAGCATTGAGGGGCTCATCCAAAGTCAAGCTTATAAACCATTTTATATGCATAACTCGGGACATTGGTTAGGTTTGGATGTTCATGACGTGGGGAGTTATTATGATAAGCGACAACCAAGATTATTAGCATCAGGTATGGTTTTAACGGTGGAACCCGGCATTTATATTTCACCTCAACAACCTGGGATTGAGGATAAATGGCGGGGGATTGGTGTGCGAATCGAAGATGATATTTTAGTGACATCGGCGGGATATAAAAATTTATCTGCGGCACTGCCGAAAAGCATTGCAGCCTTAAAGGCAAGCATTGCTTATGTTTAATACTGACGTTGATATTTTAATTATTGGCGGAGGACTCGTTGGTTTAAGCCTTGCCAAGGGCTTAGAGGATAGAGGAATTACTTATTTATTAGTGGATAAGTCGATACCAGCATCTTCGCAAAAAACGCTTAGAGCGTTGGCTTTATCTAAAACCAGTATTGCGATTTTAAAGCATTTAAAAGTATGGTCAAAAGTTAAAAAACATGTCACACCTATTCATCACATCCATGTTTCAAGTGAAGATGCATTTGGTGTGATGGAACTGGAAGATAAACAACATGAATTTTTAGGTAAAGTCATTGACTTGACGATGTTGCATCGAGCCTTGAAAAAGGTACTACGAAAAGTTGAGCAGGTTCAGGAAGGTAAATTTGAGACATATGATGGCGATACCAAAACCGTGACAGTGATGATCGAGGGCATTGCTTATTTATTAAGGCCGAAAATAGTCATTGCAGCAGATGGCGCTGAATCTGAAGTGCGTAAAGTATGTAGAATGCCAATTGAAAGATATGCTGAACAAGTTGGGATGCTTGCGCAAATTACCTTGGAAAAACCGCATGAAGGCCATGCGTTTGAACGATTTACACAAGCAGGGCCTTTGGCACTTTTGCCCTGGAAAACCCATGATATGGGGATGGTGTGGGGATTGTCATTGAACGAAGCTGAATATTGGAAGAATCAATCAGAATCAGATATCCAATCCATGCTTAAAATGCAGTTTGCGGGACGAATCGGTGATATTCGGGCGATAAAGGGAGTGGTTTTTTATCCTTTAAAACAAATTTTTATGCCTCGTCAATTTTTTAAAAATATTTTATTTCTAGGTCATGCGGCGCATACTTTACATCCTGTTGCAGGCCAAGGTTTTAATTTAAGTTTACGTGATGTGGCTTGTTTATTGGATGCGATGATGCAATTTGGAATTGGTCAGGATATCTTTCCTGTTTATGCTGCAATGCGGTATAAAGATCAGCGATTAACACAATCGATGACTTATTTTTTAGCTCAAGATTTCCAGAAGATTCCACAGTGGATAAAAGGTTTAGGATTGGGTGTGATGAATCAACAGCTTATTTTTAAGCAAATGCTTGGTCGTTATGCACAGGGATTAGGGTATGAACTTCCAGATTGGGTTTATGACGAGATGGGTGATTTAGATGAATAAGGTGGCGGTCTATGGTGGGGGCGTTATTGCGATGACGGTGGCCTTGGGATTAAAACAACAAGGAATAGATGTAGCCATTTGGCGACCACCGTTGAATTTCCCAACACTGGCCACAAAAAGAGTATTTGCGCTAAATGATGCTTCTATGCATTTGTTAAATCAGCTGGGAATTTCTTTAATAGAACATGCCACCCGGGTACGACGCATGTTGATTTGGGATGAAATGACAGGTGCTCAAATTGAATTTAATGCCCATGACTTAGCCCAATCCCAAGTTGCTTCAATTGTGGAAGAACCCTTTTTATGGCAACAAACGTATGATGTTTTAATGGGGGCACAAATCCCAATCATTGAATTAAAAGATAAGATTGTGAATCAAGATGCCCAGGGAAAATGGCATGCTGATATGCACCAAGTTGATTTTTTATGTATTGCAGATGGCGCACGTTCAGTCATGCGAGAACATTTGAAAGTGCCTTGCGAAAAAGAATCTTATCATCAAACAGCAATTGTAGCACAAATCAAAATGTCACAAACACATGCAGGGACAGCGTTTCAAGTGTTTGGCAAATATGGGCCCTTGGCATTTTTGCCTCTCGAGGATGCTTATGCTTACTCGATAGTTTGGTCATTAGAAACCGAGATTGCAAAACAGTACTTGAGTTTAGATGCTGTAGCTTTTTATGCGCAATTGGAACAAGCTTTAGGTGGTCATCTGGGGCATGTTGAACAGGTTGACGGTGTTGAATCTTATCCCTTAAATATGATTCACGCCCAAAAATATTATGGAAAAAATTGGATGCTTATTGGTGATTCAGCCCATCAATTTCATCCTTTAGCAGGCTTGGGGTTAAATGTTGGGCTTGCTGATGTTAAACTATTGATGAAACGCTTAGAGGATAATCCGAAAAGTATTTTTTGTAGTATAATGTTAAAACGATACCAACGTGAGCGACGAGCAATTTTAGTTCCTCTCATTTTTTCAATGAAGATGATAAAAAATTGTTTTTCAAATGAGTTTTCGCCTTGGGTGAAGTTAAGATCTATTGGAATGGACTTTTTGAATCATCAGGCTTTTTTAAAGAAATTGATGATGAATTGGGTTCGAGATGTTTAATCAAATTGATTTAAGATTGTAAACAATTATGTTTACTGATTAAGGGGGCCTATGAGAACACATTTATGGTTACTTCTAGCGATAATGGCGCCAGCTGGTGTTTTTGCGCAAGATATTGAAATGGTTGGAACAATCCATCAGAAAGTTGGAGCCACAAATCAAAATTTGAAATTGGGTAAGACAAATGAAGAAGTGACTTTAATGAAGGTTAGTTTATCCCAACGCGCACAAGAAAAAATGCTTAAGCGATTTGCCAAGCAAATTAATTATGGTTCAACGGTTGAATCAGATACGAGTGCCTTACCTGCGGCTGTACATTTGGGCATGGAGAATGTACCCGTTTTGAATCAAGGTATACATGGTTCTTGTGTAATTTTTGCAGCAAGTGCTGCGATGGACGCCATTTTAAAGAAGGGAGATTATGTTAGTCCCCTATGCTCACTACAATTGGGTCAATATTTTCAAAACAATGGTTTTATGGTGAGTGGTTGGGATGGTTCCTTAGGAGGGATGGTTCTCGCTCAAATGGACGCTTTTGGCTTCATGTCGAAACAAGATCAAAAACAATTTAGCTGCGGCGGTTTAAATGAATACCCAACTGCAGAAAGCGATATTGGTCGTGAAATGACTCCTCCGGAATTTCATGTTTATGCCGAGCCCCTTGTTCAAAATCATATTGCATGGTCTTCAATGCTCGATATTTTCCAAACCATGAAAGATGATGTGGATACATCATCTTTGTTACAAAAGGTGAAAGGATCATTGAATAAAGGTGACCGAGTTATTTTTGGCGTGTTGTTGGCAGATTATGAAAAAGGACTTGCAGGTGCGGTTGGCACGCACAAAGTTTTTAATGATACATGGGTTATTACACCTGAAATCATTAGTGACATGCGCCTTAATCCGCAATTTGCAGGGCATGAAATGATCATCATGGGCTATGATGATAATGCTACTGCAAAAGATGATCATGGACGTGTGCATAAAGGTATGTTAAAACTTCGCAACTCATGGGGGGAGCGAATTGGTGATCAAGGCAATTTTTATATGTCTTATGATTATTTCAAAAGTTTAGTGATTGAGATGCAACGCATACGATCAATTAATATGGATTAGAAAAAGCAAAGTCGATTTGGTTGCAAAGCCATGTCGACTTTTTTATATAAAGGGTTTTTAAATGGCAATTAAAGTTCAACATATCAATGCAACTGAAGCAGATATTCAAGGGAATCATGGCATTGGACGTTATTTCTTTTTAACCGGATCTGATGGACGAGCGAGGCAAATCTCTGAGATGTTTATCAATCGTGTGGAAAAGCTACATCCACGACAACATAATCTCTATATGGGCCAAATAGAAAATGAACATGGCGAACGAATTGATGTTGCCTCAATTTCAACGGGTATGGGTGGACCAAGTGCGGATATTATTATTAATGAATTGGTCATGTTGGGGGCCAAACGTTTATTGAGAGTCGGAACATCAGGCTCATTGCATCCAAATCACATTCAGGTAGGTGATTTGGTTGTTGCGACTGGAGCGGTTCGAGATGATAAAGCGTCATGGGATTATATTTACCCAGAATTTCCAGCAATGGCTTCTTATGAATATGTGGCTGCAGCTAAAATGGTGGTGGCTAAAAATCTGATTCAAGATAAAAAAGTTCATTTTGGAGTGGTCCACTCTAAAAGTTCATTATTTGCTCGTGAATATCAGTTTTCCTTACTAAGAGATAGCAAAGATTACATGGATACCATTCGAGATGCTGGTGTTTTGGCAACTGAAATGGAATGCGCGCAGTTTTTTACCTTAGCGCCTGTATTGACAGCACGGATGAATAAGACATTTGAACCACAAGCAAGTATTTTTTGTGGTGCAATTTTAGCAATTATTGGTGATGAAAGTGGCTTTGCGAGTGATCCACAAGAAATTATACGAGCAAATGAACGCTCTATTCGTTTTGCGATTGAGACAACTATCCAGTTGCATGATATGGATAAAAAATTGCAAATGCGTTAAAACAAAAATTCCTTCACAACTTGTGGGTGAATGTTTTGATTGAAATCACTTTTTAACTTATTTAGAACCCATTGCGCATGAAAACGTTCTGGGTTCTCTAATTTAAGAGTTTCATCAATGAGGTAAGATAAGGGTTGCGTATTATCTAATCGAATCATGGTAAATGAATGAAATCTTTTATCATAAACAGGTATATTAGCTTGATGGAGTTGTTGTTCAAGCATTTTTTTGACAACATCTTTGGCATTTTGTAAAAGCACATGTTTGATTTCAGGTAACACATGAGCGTCGTAAAATTGCTGATTGATGTTTGAATATGTTGAGGCTTTTTCCGAATATTTTTTTTCAATTTTCTCAATGATCACATGTGGAATCGTTTGAATTTTCTGTTGTACTAAATAATCATCAATCGTTTCAATTAAATGTTTGATAAGTCGTGGATTGTGTAAACAATTAAAATATAAGACTAAAATTTGAAAATAACTATAGGGCAAACTCAATAGATGAGTCGCTAATTGAGGATCTTTTAATTTTTCTGAAAAAGAAGTGTTGTTTTCAAGGACCAGCAGGGATTGTAAAAACAGTCCGGACTTCCAACAATCAAGATAGGGATTGGCAGGTTGAGGTCCTGAGTTTTCAATCGCTATATTCCAACGGTTTTGACCATGAATGAGATTGAGCAATTGATCATATCCAGGTAAATACAAGTCTCTTAATAGGACATCCTGTTGGATACGATGTTTAAATGACGCGTCAACCAATTGTTTTTTGTAAAGCTGGTTTAAGGAATTAAAGATTTTAAATTCAAACGCAGAAAAAATTGAACTATAACGATGTTCACAAGAAACAGCGCATAGGTAGACATCTTTATTGTTTGTTGGTTTTGGTGGTGATTCAGGCTCTTCTTTGTGAAGACGTTCATGATAATGATGAATTATTGCATGAGGATCTTCATTGAGAATGGTCTTTAGGGCTTCAAATAACAACGCATTAATAATCAATCTTTGAGTGCCTTGAACAAAAAAAGGTGCAATGGGGTCGTTTATAATGATGTGTTGTAAGGCTAAAGTATATTCATGCGTAGAAATATGACAAAAGTTTTTTCCTTTTGTCCAAAGGTGTTTGCTATGAGGCGCATATTTGCTATAAGCAATAACCTGCTGGAATAATTCAAAGGAAGGAGAATCTTGGTAGTGTAATAAAAATTGTTTTGGTAAATCATGTATTAAATCGCTAAAGATATCTTGAATTTCAAAGAAATGGGGTTTTGATTGAAAAATATGCTGAATCCATTGAAAATTGCTCGGGATTAATGGAATGGAAAAACAAGTATATTGAGTGTCTTTTTCTTTGATGATGTCTTTAAAAATTATCAGAGAATGAGGCTGATAATGATTTAAAAATACTTCTAATTGTTGGGATGCCAAGTCATGCGCCGAAATTAATTGCAAATGAGGATACACATCTTCTTTTTTTAAGTACGCGCAGTAGTCAAATTGATTGAGTTGTTGTAAAGCGTCCTCTGCGGAGCCCAAGATATCGCTAGAGTTTGCACAAAGTTGTTTTGCTTGGAAGTTAAGCATAAATCCAATTGATATTTAGATGCATCATTTTAGAATAGAGAATTTCAAGCGAATAATCAATGATTACTGAATCGCGAATGCTAATTCATCATTTTTCAATTCATCGTCATTAAATTCTTCACGTGTATGAAAATAAAAATGAGACAAGTTAGAAGTTTTGATTTCACGTTGGATAATATTTTCCATTTCGGAATCTAACGGTTGTTGTGGGTAGGCCATGGTCTCCATTTGAACACCAACATAGTAATTATGATATTTAATATATTGTGATGTCTCAAATAATACAGATGCTGCAAATAAATTATCTAATGTCGCAAAAATTATCGATGGAGGCGTTTCAATGGGGACAACAGCTGCCAATAAGAAATTCATGGCAAAGCTCAATAGATTGATACCAATAAAAAAGATGCCTAATGCTTTGTCTATGTTGTAAATGTTATAACAAAGCTCAGAGAGCGCATATAATATATATATCGTTAATATAAGGTTCGTAATGCCCAGCAAAGAGGCTTGTAAAAGTAAAAATATAGCTGGGAACAATACCAAAGAGGATCCTGTGAGGGCAAATATAATCATCTGATCGCTGGTATTAAAATAGTCAGCTAAAGGTCGAATAACACGACTCATTGGATTCGCGACATATTCCAGAAGATTTTCTATAAACATAAAACTAGATATGTACACTAACGCATTTAAAAAATACAAAGTGCAAAGTGTGATTATTCCTATCAATACAATAGGTTTGAGTGTAAAAAATGCCATTTCTAATAGTTCTATATCTTTAGAAGAATAAATACGCCGAAATTGGGATAAAAGATCAAAAATAATAAAATGAGCGATGAACTGTGAAATATCGCATATAATGATTTTGACACTAGAAAGTAGAAATGATAGGAATTTAAGGGGAGATAATAATTTCATTGCATCAAGTATTTTTGTAACATCACCTGTAATTATGGCATTCCGATAGGCAAAATCATCAAGATTTTCTTGTCCATAGTTTTTAATGATAAGTGTTCTAAGTTCAAATATAAGTTTGCTTAAAAGGTGATTATTCACAATCGTTTGGGTATAGTAATCAAGGCGCTCTCGATTATGTTGTGTTTCATCCGTTGATAACTGTTTTCCAATATTTAAAAAATTTTGATGTTGATTAAGAAACGCTTCTTTTTCATTTTCAGTTGTAAGATTGTTAAAAGAATCGATTAGTATTTCATAATGTTGAAGAATTTGTATTTGTAATTTCTGATTAAAAGCATATTGAGGTATCTCAATTGGCGTGAAAGGAATTGCTTGATTGAGTTGTTCTTTAGATAATTGATCAATTAAAACTTTATAAGCGGCATTTAATGTCGCAATTTTGTCGTTATCAATGACTTTATTTTTATCAGGATGATATACTTTTGCAAGTTTACGATATGTTTTGGTGACGAACTTTTTTTGTTCATGTGTGCTTAAATCGAAAAAATGAGGGTCATTTATCTCAAGAGTTGTCAATTGTTCACGAAAATCTTGCATTATACAATCCTGGAAAGGCTTTTAATGAAGCGTGGTTTGCTAAAAAATACTTTCTTATCGATAATTTCATCATTATTGGTGTCAAGTAGGATGATGAGCAGCATTGCGGATTTAAAAATTCAATTAAATCTCGACCGGAATCATCGGTGTTGATGAATGCGCAAGTGATCTTTTAAAAAGTTGTTGGCTGAACGCAATTCTTGCTGGAATGGCTTCATGCGATGTATTTTGGATATGTTCTTCAATTGGTTTCAGACGTTTTAAGAGACCTTCTTGATTGGCAATTTGAATGTTCAGTCCGGGACGCGCATTGATTTCGAGCATTAAAGGGCCTAGATCTTTATCCAGTACAATATCAACTCCCAAATAACCCATGCCTGTTAATTCATAGCACCCAGAGGCAATTTGTAGAATTTGTTCCCAATAGGGAATTTGTATATTGGCTATCGGATGAAGGGTATCTGGATGATGATCAATAATATCGTTTTGCCATACCGCATTAAGCGTCTTACCGGTGGCAATATCCACACCCGCACCAATGGCACCTTGATGAAGGTTGGCTTTGCCACCCGATGTTCGAGTGGGTAAACGAAGCATGGCCATTGCGGGATAACCCTTGAGTGTAATGATACGGACATCGGGAACACCTTGATAACTGATGTCATTAAAAACAGGATCGACCTGCACACGTTTTTCAATGATAGCGTAGTCGTGGTGTCCACCTAAACTATAAGCGCCAGATAATAAGCGTGATAAATGGTAACTAAGTTCTTGCTGCGACATCAGTTTTCCATTGATTTGTCGGTAACGATTTCCAACGCGTCCATTAATAACCAAAATACCATCTCCGCCTGATCCTTGCGCAGGTTTAATCACAAAGTCATGATATTGTTCAAGGATAGTGTTGATTTTTTTTATTTGATGTTCGGTTTCTATCAAAGCAAATAAATCGGGTACTGCAATTCCAGCCTGTAGCGCTAATTTTTTTGTTTTTAATTTATCGTCGACCAATGGGTAATTTCTGCGATTATTGTATTTTAGGACATAATCGGAATTACGTTGATTGATACTTAAAATACCTTTTTTAGCCAGTTGACGATACGTTTTAAAAATCATCATGGTGAAATCCTAGTTGGCTAAACGAGCAAGTGAATTGAATCGAACCAATTCAAGTAGACGGTAACCACGATACTGCCCAAACCATAAAATAAATCCTAAAATCACTAAAATGAGTTCTGGAAAGGCAAACACAAGATACTGAATTTGAGTTTGAGTCATCGCCCAGTAACAAAGGGTCGCAGCAAATAAGCTTCCAAAACTGGCTTTAATGGCGGCATATGGACTGCGTTCATCCCACATGATACACATGCGTTCAATGGTCATGGTTAATATGACCATCGGGAATAAAGCTATGGATAAACCGGACTCAAGACTTAGGTTTTGGCTGAGGATACTGATGCCAATCATGAGTAAAATAACGATGGTCAGGATGGCAGATAAACGAGGTACCAATAGTAATCGAAGTTGGTCAAGGTAAAAACGAGCCATTAAGCCAAAAAAGATAATGATATTAAATAAACAAATTCCCCAAACCACATGCGTTTCTCGAAATGCAAGCGCAATTAAAACGGGCATAAATGTACCGAAAGTTTGCAGACCTATAAAATTTCGTAATAGTAAAATAATAAAAGCCCCAACGGGAACAGTGAGTAATATTTTATAGGTTGCCTGAGTCGCAAGAGGTAACTGCAACAAAGAAAAGCGCATTAATTCAGATTCGCTTTGTAGACCATGTGTTTTCGCGACATTTAGGGCATTCATGGGAGTGGGGGTTACATTGAGGTTAAATACAGCTTTTTGACCGCCAAATAAAGTAAATAAAGGTTCGTCTCCGTAGTGCCAAATAATGAAATCATTGGGTAACCCAGGCGCACCATTTTTGGGATTAATGTAGGTCCATTCTTTTTGATTATACACTGCAAGCCAAGTTTCCAAATCGGCATGGTTTTGTTGCTTCGAGCGAATACCATGCACTGCTGTAGCATAAATATTGGCTTGATTCAGGATGGTCATAGCGCTGCTGACAATCGTTTGATTTGAAATATTATTGCCGATAAAAAGCCGTGCGTTCCCATCATTTTTTCGAAGCTCTCGAATGGTGGCTTCAGCGAAAGTTTGGATGTCCGCTGAACTTTGTCGAGCATTATTGATAATGGATTGCGCCGCAGATAGCTCAGGTTCATCCAATTGAATTTTTCGAAAGATGGGCGGTTTAAAGGCTTTATGAGCAACAGCGTTTTCATTTTCTTTGAGGATGGCTCGATAGTATAAAGATTGTGGACCAACGCCGCGACGTAATGTCCAAACAACTTGGCGATTAAGATTATTTAGATGCGTGCTAATGCCGTAGTTTTGTGCAATAAAATATTCATCCAGAATAGTATATTGCGGAGGTAAATAAGGAATGCTGAAGCTTGCTTTGATCGGATGGTTTTTATCGGCTTGAAACCGGAGATTGGCCTCAAGCGTCCAAGTATTCACCATTTCATTGTCTTTTAGTGGCACGCCCATGATGAGATAGCGGTAAGCAAAAATACTCATCCCAATGATCATCAAAGAAATAATCAGTGTATAGAGGTGTTTTTTAGGTGTTTTCATAACAAATTTCTCAATAACTAAGGAGCAGGATGGGTATATCTTTTACTCGGATTAATGACACCATTAAATGCAAGGATAGCTTCTCTTCCCAGCAGCATGGGATAAATAAAATGTTTACGGTTGGTTAAATTGACACGAATGGTTTTGGTTTGACTGCCAAGTCGAACGGCCATGAGTACAACGGGTCGTTTAACCGAGATTCGTAAAAGTTTTAAGGTTCGACGTTCATCGGCACGATTTTTAATATTTACCTTACCAATGTATTCGCATTCAAAATGTTTATCACCTTGCTTACTTGGAACAATAAAACTCAAATAAGATTTGCCATGTTTGGTGACTTCTTTAATATGAGTGGCATTTAAGGATGCGGTTTTGGCCCCGGTGTCGAGTTTGGCTGACAGTGTTAAATCATTATCAACCAGCGTAACTTTTTCAATATATCCAAATACTGTTTGATTGGTATTAGCCATAGCAGATCCCATAAAAAAAGTACAAAGCAACATTAAAAAATAAAAAACGAAAGGCATTTAAGCTCCTCAGTGAGAAAAATAATTGCTAATCCTTTAAAAAAAACAATAATTTTGCAAATATAACGCAATTTTAACCCCTTACGATGCAAATTTAAATCAAATTTTCATTTTTAAATGAAAAATCTTAAAAAAAAATTCATTTTATTGAAATGATTGCGTGAAAAAATAAGAAAATAGTTCAGTTAGCTTTTTTTTGACTTATAATCGAGCGGAAAGTTTTTTTGGAAGCCATTATTATTTCTTTGTCCAACCTTTTTTTTGATGAATATAAGTTGCATAAACGAATTGTGAAATGCAAAGACAATTTGCAGCCTTTAAGGGAGAACTTTATCCAATCTTTCTTCAAAGATATGGATAAGCGAAATCCGTCTTTGTTCGTTTTAGCAGAGCGCTTAAATGCATATCCTTTTAGTGAATATCCCATATTACAGGCACAATATTTATATTTATTTTCTTTGAATTCTCATTTACCAAGGATTGTTCCTGAAGAGACTCATCAATCCACGACTTTATTTCATACCATTAATCAACATTTTGGATATTTTAATTCCCATCAAAGAGAGCTGGGTTATTTATTTCATCGACTTGTGAATGCTTGTCGCAAACTCATTTTATTGCATGAAAAAACGGATGATAAGGAAGCGCCTTTATATGCTTATAAAATAATGGCTATTNNCTATTTTTTGTGAAAAAGAATCCCCTCATACCCTTCGATTTTCATTTATTGCTAATCAAGTATTACAATTTTTAAGTGGAGGTACTTCAAATACACCATACCATGCTGCATGGTTAACCATGCTGCATGATTTGCCATTTCGTGAGGAGTTAATGGATTTTTCTGGATGGAGAGCGCTATTCAAGCAATATCGGATGAACGCTTTATATTATTTTTCAGATGCGAAAAATTTAGAAACATTAAATGGCGGTGGCGCACCAAAAAGCTTAGATATCGCACAGGCATTATTAAAAAAACATAAATATAAACGAGCGGCTGAAGATACAGTTTTTGCTGAAATATGTCGAAAGAAAGTGATTCCTGAAGAAACTTTTGAAAAGGGGTTGAATTTTATTCAACGAGGATGGCCTCGTAAGAAAAGTGACGATTTACCAAATGTTCGCGTGTTGATAAATAATGGAGAATATGTATGGCTTAAATTACCACCGCAAGATAAAAGAGCTTTGATATTAGGTCGTTATATTCCTGGATGTTGCCAAATTATTGGTAGCGCAGCAGGTTTTTGTGTGGAGCAAGGTATCGCTCTTTCCAGTCATGGATTTTATGTATTGTTAAAACAAAAAACAGACGTAGAAGCTGCAGAACCTATCATTGGTGATGAAATCAATGAAATGAATTTTAAGATTGTGGCACAATCTTATGCTTGGTTGTCTTTAGATAATAATTTATGTTTAGACTCCATTGAGCGCGATTGTTCTAAAGTATCGAACGATATCATTAAATTAGCCCTGGATGGCTTTGCAGAGAGTGTTTATCAAGCATGCCCCAACATTAAACATATTCATGTCGGAAGTGGCGGTCAAACACCATTTAACTTATTTCCAGAAGCTCTTCGTACGGAGAAAGTAAAAGAAGGAAGACAATATCCTGATTCATTGGATCAGTGTTGTGTTGCCAATCAAATGCCTCAAGTATTGCGAGATCAAATGCTTCATCTTTTGAGTTCATATCCACCCAAGATTCAAGAACGTGTGATGTTTGTCATCCCCTATTTTTCATTAGAAGAGCAATTGATGGCACCAAGTCGATTGGCATTACTGATAAAACAAATAAAAAAGCAGAAATTAAATTATATTTTAGCAAAAAAAAGTCTAAAATGGAGTGATTTTTCGCCTATTACCCTTGAGGAATATGAACAATCTCCTGTTCAAGATCAAATGCGTGTATCCACATTACAAAAGTTATTGAATGCAGAAACGGATGAGATGGCTTTAGCGTGGATGAAAACGATACCTATTCAGGAATACGAGGATATTTTTGATTTTAAACAGCTGAAAAAAGATTCTTATTGGTTTCGATTTGCGAGATGCATGAACGCCCATTTATTAATAGAAGTCATTTCTAAGATGGAGATGGCAACACGCCAAAATATGTTGGAAATCACAGCGTTGTTCTCTGTTGAAAATGTGTTGGGTCATTTGCGTGATTTAAAACGTTATGGCATTTTAATTAAACTCATAGGGCTTTGCGTTCCAGAAGTGCGTTTTACATTATTTAAACGATATCTATATGGTGGATATCTAACCGATTTTTTTGTTGATCAACATATTGTATATATTCTTGAACTTGTTGCCATGATTCCCGATGCTGAGCGTGTAAAGCTATTAAAATGCCTCATGCTTGCAGGCTGCCTCTCTGAATCCATGGGGTACTTTTTTGAGAGGGTTTCGACACAATTAACTTTTGAACAGTTTTTCGAATTTATGACATTTAAAATCAGATATCTTAAAGATAAACCCGTGTGGCGAATTTGTTATATATTCCATGAGGTGTTTGAACATGTCATATGTTCTTATTCTGAAGCGCAACGTCAGATGTTTTTCGAAGATATTGGAATGTTTAATTTTTTGATTCGTCACGAAGAGTACCATCATTTTGCAAGGTTCATCTCAATATTAAGTCTATCGCATCAAGTGAAATATATTTGGGATAAAAGATATCTCATTTATTTTGTTCAGGAAAATATGTTCGATGAGCTGCATGCATTGATGCACCATTTCCCTCATGAAATTCAACTGGAGTTTCAAAATGCCCGGCCGATATATTTGGAGATTTATGCCAAGCTTAAGTTGGTGAAATCATTATGTGTTGATTTTAAAACATCGATTCATTTTGAGGTGGAAACCTTATTAAAGGATTATCGTCATCATCGAATCGATCGATCTGAATTATTGACTCATATCACTTTGCTTTTACAAGAAAAATTGAATGAATTGAAAAGCGCCATGTTAACCAAACCCACTTTCTTTCAAGATGAAAAACTGATTTATGCACGTTTACAAGACCTAGATGAAGGTTTAAAAAAGCAATTAAGTGATCAAAATACGCCCGGATTCAACAGCGCCAGCAAGTAAGAAATTAAATAATCATCCCCCTTTTCTTTTAAAAAAAATTAGATATAATGATTAGTTAGGTTTATTTTTGCTTAAAACAAAAACATTTTGAAGAAAATATTTTCATTTTAATTTTTTTTATTGTATAATATCGCAAGTTTATTCAAATAATAAGTTGATATGATGATGCCTGAAGATGAGGTTGAAGATTCATCGCATTTATCTGATAAGAACGTTTCAGGACAACAGTCTCCAATAGTGTCCAATTTTCTTTTAGACTTAGACCGTAAAGAAAAAAATTCCTTTATTGCCTTTCAAGCCCTCCTCGATTCCATTGATTTATGGAATAGCTGTATCAAGTATTATTGCGACGTATTAAATCCTACCAGTAGCCGCGCTTCAGCACAAATGATGATAGATTTGCTCGAGACCCCAGGTGGTGCGGCGTTATTTTTTGTCGGAAGTGCTTTATTTGGCGCATTCGCTTTTTTAGGAAACTATACAGATGTACTAGATAGAAAAAACAGTATGATATCACAAATTTCGGACACTTATTGGCCCTATGTTCGTGATTGTATTAAAGGTGTTAAATGGACCTATAAGGGCATGCGTAGTGTGTTCTTGGTGGGACAGGTCATTTACGCTCAATTATCTATTGCACTGATTGTTCCTTTAGGCGTGGGGCTTGGCGCGTTATCTGCGGCGAATCGCTTTTGGAATCGTAGTATGGTCGAGAGACGAAAAGATTATCAAAAAATCAATGATGGATTTAGAGTACACATTAAATGTATTAATGCCTGTTATATGGAGCTCAAACAACTTCCCTCAAAATGGGAATTAGAACATATTTATCCGGGCAGTCTACTCAATATAGGGGGACAGTATTATCTCATTTCTGTGAATGGAGAGAGCAAGCCTTATAACGATCTTTCAGATGAAGAAATTGCGGTGCTAGCATCGAATTTTGATAACGAAACTGGTGGAAGAATAGATTGGTTTCATTTTAAAACATTATTGGAGGAGAAAAATATACCTAAAGACTCTGTCTTAGCACGTATATGTTTAGAAAAAAAGAATTTCTTAAAAGAAATCGCAAATCAAAAATATGTATCACCGAATGAACACGTACAAAATGTCCATACCGGTTTGATCCATCTGAATGAATTGCCGAGTGTTGATAAGTTACGTTATTTCTATCAAGGTTGTATTATTAAAAAAGATGGTCAGTATGCGATCGTTGATTTAGCCGCTGAGGGTTATCAAAAGCTATTGGAGTTATCCTATGAAGAAAAAGCATTTCTAGATGCTCTATCATCCGGCACATCTATTGATGATTTAACAGAGGCATTGAACATATCTGATTTGTCAGACGATAGTGTATTAGACGCCGTGCTTAAAAATCGAAAGACGCTATCGGAACGGAGCTCGTGTTACAATAACATCGTTGGACGACCAACATTTCAAACAGATGCGTTACAGGCAAAGTGTTCAGCAGTTCTTAGTGGGGTATTAAATGCCCCATATTATTTTTTAGGGATTTTAAGCATGGTTGCCTTGCCATATACTGCCTTTATTGGAGCGGTGGCAGCTTGTTCAACATTTATGATTTTAAATGTGGTTGCAGAACTTTACCAGGAGATCGAATACCAACGTCGTTTAAAAGTCTCTGAGCTTAAAGCGCGAATGTCTATGGTGAAACGATTAATGAGTTCGGAGCTTGATTTAATTAATGATAGTCTGAATGAATTAGGTGAGCCTGAGCAGAATGCGAAAAAAAATTACATTCAAGCATTGAGAAATATTTTAGTTGTCCTCGCACCAGGTCAACAATTAAGTTCGTTGTCTAATTTTTTTGGGGCAGTGCAAGGCACTGATTTAAGCGCTTTATCATCGAACCAGCAGGAATTGATACAGCATTTGCAGAATCGTGCAGCGTATCAAAAAGAGTTTATAGAAACCAAAAAATTATTGCATGATGAACTGGTCTTAAATGATAAATATTTGGTGATGCAGGGTATTCGTAATGGATTGTATTGTTACGGGATTGCTAATGGATTTTTAATGACTTTAGCGATCATGTCTTTTTTTGGTATTTTTGCTTTTACGCCAGCACTTTTTTGGGCCTCCATTGGATTTGGATTTTTCTGTTTGGCAGCAGGTATTGCCTACACAGTGATGTTCTCGAATGAATTATGTGAACTCGATACAACAAAAAATCTTGATGTAAATGTATTAGAAAAAGATGAGGTCCTTGACGACGAACAGCCATATGACAATATTCAGGAGCCTCTTGAGGGCGGTATTACAGCAGAAGATGCGCGACGTGCAACCAGCGTTTATTATGTCGATCCGGTGTCAGATGAGTGTATTAATAAAACAGCCGATGATATTAAACAAACGCGTAATTTAATGATTAGTGATCAATCTGAAGTTGCACGACAATTTATTTCAGGCAATAAAAAAGGATTTAAGCTCTTACAAACCCTATCCGTCTTTTTGCCGACATTGGCTGCTAATTCAACATCAGGTGCAACACAGTTGGTGTATCTTGGCGTGGGATTAACATATGGATTTTTCTTTTCATTGAAAGGGTTACGAAATTTAGTCCGTGTGGACAATAAAGATTATGAAAAATCCAGTCTCTGGAATACATTAACATGGTTTGATCACAACGAGACAGCGTCGACTTCAGAAGCGTCCGCGTCAGTCAATTCGTTTTTCCCGTATTTGCGTCATTCAAACTACAATTTACTACAGCCAGCGTCCCCTAAAGCAAGAGCTGCTGGCAATGGTATTTAAGCATGTGCTTTTTGGTATAATTCAGGGTTGAGGGACGGGTCATTGTACATTTTGTGTTGGTGGTAAACTCGGAAAGTACGTGTTTGATGTTTCACTTCCTCTAATAATTCTATTAAACAATTTGAAAGTTGTTGGTGTTGTGTTTGTAATTGATGATATTTTTGTAAACAATTTTTTAAATGTGCTTCGTCAACATCGTGTCTTAAGGTTTGCTCTTTCATATGGTAGATTTTGAGAGATAAAATCGATAATCGGTCAATCATCATGCCTGGCGTTTCAGAATGAACTTTACAAATGTCATGTGATGCAGGATGAAGGACTTGAATCAAATCTTGATCAATTTTTTCCATGGCATTGTTGCGTTGTTGGTTGCAATGGTCAATTTCTCGCTTGGCTTTGACGACAAAGGCATCGCCCATATCTTGGCGACGCGCTCTATCTTCGGCATGCCATAATTGAAAGTTAAAGGAATGGTTGCATTCAACATGAGCCATAGGGCCATGTTGTATCAGGCTCACGCCATCAGCCTTCCATTGTATAATGGCTTGATCATGAAATTTGGTAATCTGTTGGACGAATGTCGATATATCCATGGTTTATATTCCAAGTTATAAATGGTAAAGTATAACGGTTTTCATGCTGATGGAGAATAAAATGCTAAAAAAAATTCACATTATTCTCGGTATGTTATTATTCACCACCACAGGGTTTGCAAAAGAAATTTTTCCAGAGGGATGCGCGGCACAAAGTATTGATGAACCGAATATTCAAATTTCTAAAGGACGGCACCGGTTGTTTTTTTTGCATAATTTAACGAATACACATATTTGGTTAGCCAATCGTGAAAATGCACGACTAACGGTGGAAATGCAACCTGGCCAGTGGAATGTTTTATATGCACCACGCACATCTGAAATTTGGAAATGTGTTCAAGCCACACCCGGACATGAACAACAAGTTCCATGTCAGGCCGGTATAGCATTGTGTGAGTGGCAGGCGAATATTGCAAAATCCAAACGCCCCAAACAAAGCATTTGGTTGGCAGAAAATACCACTTATGCGGAAGCGAAGGCCTATTTGCAAAGAATAGGTTGGCTTTTTAATGGAACTGCGTCAAAATGAACAAAAGACAGTCGATTAATAATTAATTCTTGGAATGGTGAATAGTGGCAAAACAAAGTAAAGATCCTTTTTTTGAGCGAGAGCTTTCAAAATACGAAGACCCTATTCCAAGTCGTGAATATATCATGCAAGTATTGTCTGAACATGGCAAACCTATCCTAAAAGGCACGCTTTTTAAAAAATTAGGGGTGTCCAAAAAAGCTCAGCAAAAAGCGTTGATTTTTCGGTTAAAAGCCATGATTCGCGACGGACAATTGTTACAAGATCGAAAAGATAGATGGTGCTTAACCAATAAAACGACGTTGCTTCGTGGACGGGTACAGGCTCAAGCTGAGGGGCAGGGCTTTTTTATTTCTGAGTCGGATGAGCCTGATATGGTACTACCTGCGCGAGAAATGCGCGGCGTTATGCATGGTGATATTGTTTTAGCTTATCCTGCAGGGCTTGATAAACGAGGGCGACAGGAAGCTAAAGTGCACGAAGTATTGGAGCGAGCGATTCAATCATTGGCGGGACGCTTTATTGAGCGGGAAGGGGCTTGTTATGTCGAACCTGAACACCGTTATTGTTTTCACGATATTTTAATTCCTCAGGGCCATACATTGAACGCAAAAAATGGCCAGATGGTCATTGTAAAAATGGTTGAATATCCAACGACACATTCCATGGCGCTTGGACATATTCAAAAAGTTTTAGGTGAATACCTTGATCCGGGCTTGGAAATTGATGTTGCCATTCTGAATTATGGTATTCCACATTATATGTCGAGTGAAGTTCAATCTGAGATGCATTTGGTCCCCAAACAAGTTCGCCCTAAAGATTTAGAGGGGCGCAAAGATTTACGAGATTTGCCATTTGTTACCATTGATGGTGAAGATGCAAAAGATTTTGACGATGCGGTGTGTAGTGAGCGGCTTTCCAATGGCAATATAAGATTGTGGGTTGCCATAGCCGATGTGAGTCATTATGTGCGCCCAGGCTCTGCCATTGATAATGAAGCGGCCATTCGAGGGAATTCAGTATATTTCCCCGGACGTGTGGTCCCTATGTTGCCTGAAGTTTTATCCAACGGGATCTGTTCATTGAACCCTGCTGTTGATCGTTTATGCATGGTCGCTGAAATGGTTGTCACTCCTAAAGGTCAAATACGCAGCCCTCATTTTTATCGTGCAGTGATTCATTCAAGAAATCGATTGACGTATGATAAAGTCCATCAATTTTTTGCTGAAGATAGTGCACCGGAGTTATCTGAGGATGTTTGGGGGATGCTCAAGGGTTTGTATCAAGTCTATGAAATTTTACACCGTGCAAGAATAGAGCGAGGCGCAATTGAACTTGATACCGTTGAAACCAAAGTTGTTTTTGATGGCTTGAAAAAAATTGAAAAAATTGTGCCTGTTGTACGAAATGATGCCCATCGTTTGATTGAAGAATGTATGTTAGCGGCAAATATTGCGGTGGCCACATTTATCACAAATCAGGGTGTTCCTTCCTTATACCGAATTCATGAACAACCGGATATTGAAAAAATGAAGGGTTTGCAAACTTTTCTTGGGGAGTTTGGGATTCAGTGTCGATGGCAGGGAAAATTACAGCCTAAAAAATTCCAAGAAACTTTAAATCAAGTTCGACAGCGTCCTGAAAAAGCAGTGTTAGAAACCATTATGTTGCGTTCCTTAAAACAAGCGCAATATGCAGTGGACAATGTGGGGCACTTTGGTTTGGCATATCCGGTGTATACGCATTTTACTTCACCGATTCGACGCTATCCCGATTTGATTGTGCATCGAGTCTTGGGTGCAATTATTGATCATAAATCAGATATTTCAGAAAAATTTAATGTGGAACATTTAAATCACTTGGCACAAACATGCTCGATGACGGAGCGGCGTGCTGATGAAGCAACCAGGGATGTGTTAACATGGCTCAAGTGCATCTACATGAAAGATAAATTGGGCCAAGTTTTTGAGGGCACCATTTCTGCGGTAACGTCATTTGGATTGTTTGTGATGATCAATGATGTTTATGTCGAAGGTTTGGTGCATGTAACGTCTCTTAAAAATGATTATTATCAATTTGATGCTATTCGACATCGATTGGTTGGTGAGCGAACCAAGCAAACCTATCATTTGGGAGATTCTATTAAGGTTTTAATTGCAAAAGTAGATGCTGATGCAAGAAAAATAGATTTTGAATTGGTGAAAGAAGAAGATAACTCTGTATGAAACAACCGACTGCTTATGGCATGCATGCAAGTCGTGCCATTTTAAAAAATAACAATCGTCATATTGAACAACTGATGATTCGAGAAGGGGATGAGAAACGATATCAAGATATTATTGAACTCGGAAAATCCCGAAATATTCCTATTCAATTTGTAAACGCTGCTTTTTTACAACAACATTTTCCTCAAATGGTCCATCAAGGTGTTTTGATCTGGGCCAAGGGCTTGCCAAGTTTAGGTGAACCAGATATTGAATCATTTATTCAAAAACTGCAAGAACCTGCATTTATTTTGATTTTAGATGGCGTGACTGATCCGCATAATTTAGGCGCTTGCTTAAGAACAGCTGATGCCAGTGGTGTTCATATGGTCATTATTCCTAAAGATAAAAGTGCACCTAATAATGCTGTTGTCAGTAAAGTCGCATGTGGTGCCACTGAAAGCGTTCCTTTAATACGTGTGACCAATCTTGCACGCACAATTGAACATATTCAACAACTTGGTGTATGGGTTTATGGGGCCTGTGGCGAGGCAACACAATCCTTGTATGACCTTGATGCGAAACAATCGATTGCTTTAGTTTTGGGCGCAGAGGGAGATGGATTAAGACGATTAACAAGAGAAAAATGTGATGGTTTATTTGCTATCCCCATGTGTGGCATGGTTTCGAGTTTGAATGTTTCCGTTGCAGCGGGTGTTAGTATGTATGAAATACGGCGACAGCGAATAGCCTAGGCAATCATCGATTGCCCAGGCAAAAATTTATTTCATTTGTGAAGATATAAAATCCCAGTTGACCAAATTCCAGAAGTGTTCGATATACGTTGCACGAGCATTGCGATAATCGATGTAATATGCATGTTCCCATACATCACAAGTCATTAATGCGGTTTGCCCATGTTTCATGGGGGTATCTGCATTGCTGGTGCTGGAAATGGCAATACTACCATCTTGATTTTGAACCAGCCATGCCCATCCAGAACCGAATGTGGTAAGTGCTGTTTTAGAAAATTGTTCTTTGAATGCAGCAAATGAACCAAATGTTTTTTCAATTGCAGCATGCAGTTGCCCTGTTGGCTCACCGCCACCTTGTGGGCTTAAGCAGTGCCAATAGAAGGTATGGTTCCAAACTTGAGCCGCATTGTTAAACAAACCACCGTTACTTTTTAAAATGATATCTTCAAGACTTTCATGAGCTAAAGGATGATCTTGTAACAAATTATTAAGGTTATTGACATAGGTTAAGTGATGTTTGCCATAGTGATATTCAAGGGTTTCTTTTGAAATATGTGGTTGCAGAGCATCCATGGCATATGGAAGAGCAGGTAATTCGAAAGTCATATTCATCTCCAGTGATTAAAGTCTTGATTCAAAAGTTTAATGAATCCAATTTCATAATGGAAGTAGATGAGGACTAAATTAGTCTTAAATCTGTTTTTTTGATAAAGAATCATGTATCTTAGGCATTGATTGAAAGTTAAAGAGGTTGAAAAAATGGATACCATTGAAAAAATCAAGCAACAAATAGCTGAAAATCCAATTATTTTATACATGAAAGGAACGCCAGATGTCCCCCAATGTGGATTTTCTGCGCGTGCTGCAAACTGTGTGAAAGAGTGTGGCGTTCCATTTGCGTTTGTAGATGTGCTCGCAAATCCAGATATTCGCCAAATGTTGCCACAATATGCCGATTGGCCGACATTTCCACAATTATGGGTTCGTGGAGAGTTGATTGGCGGATCTGATATCATGGCAGAAATGCATGCCAAAGGTGATTTAGAGCCTTTATTAAAACAAAGCGTTGTATCAAAATCGTAAAAAAGGATAAGTGATTATGAGTATTTTAGTTGGTCGTCAAGCCCCAGACTTTACTGTTCCTGCTGTATTAGGTAATGGTGAAATTGCAGATAAATTTAATTTTTTTGAGCGTACGAAAGGAAAGCCTGCGTTGGTATTTTTCTATCCCTTAGATTTTACGTTCGTATGTCCTTCGGAGCTTATTGCGTTGGATCATCGCATGGAAGAGTTCCAAAAAAGAGGTGTTGAAGTGATTGCAGTGTCAATTGATTCACAGTTCACTCATAATGCATATCGTCAAACCCCAACCAATCAAGGTGGTATTGGTCCTGTGCGGTTTACAATGGCTGCTGACGTACGCCATGAAATCTGTCATGCATGGGGCGTTGAGCATCCCGTTGCTGGTGTGGCATTAAGAGGTGCGTTTATCATTGATAAACAAGGCTTGGTCCGTTCACAAATCGTCAATGATTTACCAATTGGACGTAATATTGATGAAATCTTAAGAATTATTGATGCGGTTCAATTTTTCGAACAACATGGTGAAGTTTGCCCAGCGGGATGGCAAAAAGGTGACAAAGGTATGAAAGCGAGCCCGAAAGGCGTTCAAGAATATCTAGCTGAGAATGCTGGACAACTATAAGCTCTCCAGAAATGTCATTGATGGTGTCCATCAATGACATTTAATATCCTACAAAAAAGTTCTGCGGTTTTTTTCGCATCGTACAATGCTGAATGTGCTTCCTTGACATCAAATTCTATTTTAGCAGCCGATAAAGCTTTTGCGAGTACGGTCTGTCCAAATGTGACACCTGCCAAAGTTGCGGTATCAAAAGAAGTGAATGGATGAAAGGGAGATTTAATTTTTTGCCGTAAACAAGCTTGATTCACAAACTGTAAATCAAACCACGCATTATGCCCGACTAAAACTGCGCGTTGGCAATGATATCTTTTCATGGCCTGTTTAACAGGAGCAAATAAAGTTTTGAGGGCTTCTGATTCATTGAGTGCAAAACGTAAGGGATTAAACGGGTCTATTTTATTAAAAGCCAATGATTTTGGATCGAGTAGCGCACCCGAAAAGGGTTGAATGTGTTCGCTAAAACTATCCCCTACTAAAAAGCCGGATTCATGATGATAATTGATAAGAACAACCGCCATTTCTAAAATGGCATGCTGTTCGGGATGCAATCCTGAAGTTTCAACATCAACGACGATGGGTAAAAATCCTCGAAAACGTTCATGCATTTGTTGCCAATTTTTCACAAGATTGCCTTAAAATTAAAAAACATTTGGGAGAGTTGTGCAGAATAACGTGGCCATTGGTTTTGGTCAAGTGTTGTTGCTTTAACCAAGGTGTTTTGCGGAAGATGGTGTATTTCTATGTGCAAACAATTGAGCAATAAATAATGTTTATTGATTAAATAAAAACAAATTCAAGAAAATAAAAACAAAATGACTTGACAAATAAAGAAAGCAGTACCAAGATTAAAAATGTAGCATTGATCTTTTAAGTTTTAAGTTTCGATGTTATCTTTAACGATGTGAAGTGCTTTATTAAGTTGTGAATGAAATTGATTTTATTGACAATTTAGAAAAGTGAGTGAATAATCGTTACAGGTACGTTGTCTGATTTAAGAGCGATGATGCGTACTTTAAATAAAAACGGACGTTTTAATAATAATAAAGTGGAGAAAAGTATGTTAAATCTGAAGAAAACAGCATTGGCTGTTCTAGCTTTAGGAAGCACAGCTGCTTTTGCTGGTACAATGGGCCCAGTATGCAGCGCTGTGAATGTCACGGTTCCATGTGAAAATACAGCTTGGGATTTAGGTGGTCGTGCATTATATGTACAAACCACTGGTGTACCACAAGTTGGACAAAATACAATTACTGCTGGAAGCCAAACAGGAACTTATGGTGTTAACCCACAATGGTCTTGGGGTTTTCAATTAGAAGCTTCGTATCACTACAATACTGGGAATGATTTCAATTTAAATTGGTATCACTTCCGTAGCGATAACGCTACTGCGACAGGCGCTAATAACTTTGGGGCAATTACTTTACCAGGTGAAATAGCGTCTTCTACTTACAATGTCACATCTGCTAGTGCTAACATTGCTGCAGCTTGGGATACTGTTAATATGGAATTTGGTCAACATGTTGATTTCGGTGAGAACAAATTTGCTCGCTTCCATGCAGGCGCTGCTTGGACACGTGTCGGTGATTCTGGGGCAACATCACTTGTAGGAACTTTTGGTACTACTAACCTGAACCAATCAACTGGTTCAACTGGTTACTCAGAAGTTTTCAATGGTTTTGGACCACGCGTTGGAACCGATTTAACCTATGATTGGGGCAATGGTTTAAGCGTTTATGGAGACGGTGCATTAGGTTTATTAGCTGGTACAGCTAAATCAAGCCAAAAAAATTCGGCTTCATTCTCAATTAACCAAACACGTGTTGTTCCTGAATTAGATGCTAAATTAGGCGCAATGTACACTTACGCAATGGCACAAGGTGACTTGAGCTTAGACGTTGGTTGGGTATGGGCTGACTACATCAATTCATTGACAACTATTGATGATTCAATTACTCATGACTTCGGCGTTCAAGGGTTATACTTCGGAATGAAATGGGTTGGCAGCGTTGCTTAATCTGTTTTACGAAGTTTATAAAAAACCACCTTCGGGTGGTTTTTTTTTAAAGGTAATCTCGCTATAATGCACACAAAATAATAAATAGCTTTGTGTGGTTGACCCGATGAATCGATTTTTAAGATTGAGTATATTGCTCACTTCGCTGTATGCTGTAGATGGTTTTACTGCCTCAGAAAATATGTCTGCAGATGTTCAATCGTTAAAAGCAGAAACCGCTGCATTAAAAAAACAATTGCATGCTTTACAAGCGCAGATGAAAGTCAGTTCTCAACCGCATGCGAGACATTATGCGCACCAACACCAATATCGTTCACCAGATTCTACAACGACGCCCTCCGATGATCATAAAAACCGTCCCTTGGTCGCCGGTAATTCTCCGCCACGAAAACCAAGGGTGAAAGCAGATTCAACAGTGCATAATTCACAAGTTATTGTTCGTTCAATTGATGTTGATCCAGAGTCTGTTGATTTCTATCCCACTGCTTTGGTTGCAGATGGGCGAGTATTAACTTATATCGCTGGAACACCTGTTGTAACCTCACCCTATTTAGGTTCACGCCCTGCGTTCGATGGTTCGGATTACATTGTAAACATCTCAAGTATTAATCGTGATATTCGCTTAATGCAACAACGACGTAATTTATACCGAGCGTATGAAAAAGAAGGCTACTCAGCGCCAAATATGCCGATACTGATGTTAAGTGGTAAAGCGGAACCCATGGGCTATTTAGGTCTAAATGATGTGAATCAATATTCAGGCGACTGGACATTCTCATCGAGTGAACTTGATTTGGCTGCTTTTTTAAATGATAAGGTTGAAGGGTATATGTCAATTGCCTATAACCAAAATCCTCCGCCTAATGGTGGAAACCGTGTTGCCAATTCCGCATTTGGCTTAAACATGGGTTTTATTAATATTGGTGATTTGGATGAATCGCCCTTTTATATGACGGCTGGTCAATTGTTTGCACCTTTTGGTCGGTATTCTACAGGGATGATTAGTGCTCCACTGCCAATGATTTTCTCAAGAACAAGAACGCGCCCCATTATTTTAGGTTATAAATCCCAACAGGATACAGGTGTATTTGCGGCAGCTTATGCTTTTCATAGCGATGCCACAACCAGCAGTCATGCAGCAGGCGGATTTAATCTAGGCTATGTCCTCAATATGCATGATTTTACAGGCGAGATAGGGGCAAGCGTCATATCATCGGTTAACGATGCATCAGGAATGCAATTCACAGGCGGTTCAGGTGGTGTATTTGGAGGATTTGGATCTTATCAATACGGATCTGAAAACGTTGCACATACGCCGGCAGCAGGTGCCCATGCCACCATTAGTTTTGATCGTTACAATATTACTGCAGAATGGATCTCAAATATTGATAGATTTAGACCACAAGACTTAAGCTATAATGGGCATGGTGTTTATGGAAATGCCGGACAAGTTGAGGCAGGAGTTACGTTTATGTCGTTTAACCGCCCTGCTGGTTTAGCAGTGGGATATCAATGGACCAATCAGTTGTTAGCATTAAGTCTTCCACAGCAACGAATTATTGCAACATATAATATTTCTATTTGGAAAGATACGGTGGAAAGTATAGAATATCGTCATGATATTGATTATGCCAATAACACTTATGCGAACGGTGCTGCTCCAGTAGGTTCGACCAATTTACCAATTTTGGGAACCGGGCAAGGTTCGGATATGATTTCAGCGCAAATCGGTGTATATTTCTAATATGTTTAATGAATTTGGAGTCTAAGCATGTCACTAAAATCAGATCGTTGGATCACAGATATGGCTTTAACCCACGGAATGATTGAGCCTTTTGAAGCCAAGCAGGTACGCCATGCTGCCGACGCTCGTATTATCTCTTATGGAGTGTCCAGCTACGGATACGATGTGCGGTGCGCAAATGAATTTAAAATTTTCACGAATATTAATTCTGCTATTGTTGATCCGAAAGCGTTTGATGAAAATAGTTTTGTCAATGTTGAATCGGAGGTTTGTATTATTCCACCCAATTCATTCGCGTTGGCAAGAACAATTGAATATTTTCGCATTCCCCGAAACGTATTGACCATTTGTTTGGGTAAATCAACTTATGCTAGATGTGGCATAATTGTTAATGTTACGCCGCTGGAACCCGAATGGGAAGGACACGTGACATTAGAATTCTCAAATACGACAAATTTGCCTGCAAAAATTTATGCAAATGAAGGTGTTGCGCAGATGATATTTTTAGAAGCAAGTGATCCGTGTCTAGTATCTTACAAAGATAGAAATGGTAAATATCAAGGTCAAACCGGCGTGACGTTACCAAAAACTTAAGGTTCTTGGTCCTCTTGTGAGATGGGGAATTGATTTTTACTTTCATCAATTCCTTCTTTCAAAATTTTTCCAGGCTTAAAATGAGGAATATGTTTGCCTTCCGTGGTTACACGTTTACCCGTTTTAGGATTAAAAGCTTGTCTTGGGGGACGATAATGCAAAGAAAAACTACCGAAGCCTCTGATTTCAATTCGCTTGCCGGATGTTAATGCATCAGAAAGTAATTTTATAATATGGTTGGTCGCAAGATGAATTTTCTTTTCCGAAAGATGACTTAGTTTTTGAGACAAAAACGTATTTAGCTTCGACTTAATCATGATTTCATTCCATTGAACACTGTCTTCAAAGTCTCCCTATAATTTCAGTATAGATCGAAACATAAAATATTCAATTAAAATATTGTTTTAACTATAATTATAGGGGCTCTGGATTGATGCGTTGGTGTATGTATGCTGAAACGATTCCCCATGTCGTCATCACTTGGGTCGATTGAATGTTGAAAATGTCTGAGGCAAGAGGTTTGGCAAGGGTAATCACGGTATTGGCCGGCTCTGCGATGAGTTTATTGGAAATTTTATTCCAGCTTTCTGCGATAAATGATGCAATATTTAAGTAAAGGATGCTATGCGTTGGCCAATGGGTATCGAGAATATCTTGATGAAAAAATTGAACATTTTTTTGGTTATATTTTAATTGTTTCTCATGGTTGACGCGATGCAAATCAGCAAGTTGTTCGATGCCTATGCATTTTTGCAATGGAAAAGTCATTGCAGCAGCCCATACAGTTTTACCAATCCCACAACCCAAATCATAAAAATGCTGATGGGGTTTTGGGTGTGCAAGACTTAAGAGGGCTAAAAAACTTTCAAGCTCAATTTCTCCATAGGTGAGTTCCAAAGAGGGAGAATGCACCCTTGCATTCGTTGAAATTATAAATCCATTCGCATCTTTATAAATGTTTTCAACGTGTTGTAGGGTTGAATCAATTTGGTGCGTCTTTTTCCATGCTCGGGTTGCGTACTTATTTCGAATTCTAGAGAAGATCATGGTTCTTCATCCATTCGTCATTAGCAAATTTGGATAAATAGTTACGAATCGAATCGGGTAAAATGATTAAACATTTTTGCCCTTTTTTTAAGGCTTTTGCTGCTTGCAATCCTCCCCAGGTCGCTGCTCCGCAAGAACCTCCGATGAGTAATCCTTCTTCGGCTACAAGTCGTCGCGCCATTTGTAATGAATCCTTGTCATTGGTTTTGATGTATTTATCGACGAGTGTGTTATCTAAAACTTCTGGAAAAAAATCATATCCAATGCCCTCGACGAGATATGGAGCGATATAATCTCCACCGCCAAGTATGGAACCGATAGGGTCCACACCAATTATCTTGATGTGAGGATAATTTTCTTTTAAACGTTTGGCAATACCTGTAATGGTGCCACCTGTGCCTACACTTGCAACCACCATATCTAAATGATCGCCAAAGTCATCAATAATTTCTTGTGCAGTGGTTTGATAATGGATGCCAGGGTTCATCGGATTTTTGTATTGGTCCAAAATATAGGAATTTGGAATTTCTTCATTGAGTTTTTTGGCAAGAGAAATATGACTATCTGGATCATTCCACGCAGCCTCAGTCCGCGTGCGATAAATCTTAGCACCCAATCGCTCAAGCACGACTTGTTTTTCCATGCTCATTTTCTCGGGCATGGTTATTATGACTTGATATCCTTTCACAGCGCCAGCTAAAGCAATCCCAATACCTGTATTTCCTGAAGTGGGTTCAATTAAAGTATCTCCGGGTTTTATTTTTCCTGAGCGTTCGGCATCAATAACCATGGCATAGCCGATACGATCTTTTATCGAACCGCCAGGATTGAAAAACTCGCATTTAACATAAATCTCGCATGGAAGTTCTTTACCGATGTGGTTAAGTTTGATAACTGGCGTATGGCCAATGGTTTGTAAGATATTCTCGTAAATCATAGGCGCCTCAAAAAATCGAATCCATGTTTATTTGAGTATATGAATAATTCTGCAAAAAAGTCAGGGAAAAAATGAAAAAGTATTGTATCATAGCTTTTTAAGTTAAATATTAAGTTTAAATGTTTGAATCATGACCAGAGTTCGCTCCCTAGATGTATTTAGGGGTTTGACCATTTTTTTGATGATTTTAGTTAATAGCCCCGGCTTATCTGTGGCCTATGTCCCCTTAATTCACGCAAGCGGGAATGGTTGCACCTTAGCAGATTGGGTATTTCCTTTTTTTCTTGTTATCTTGGGCGCATCTTCGGTACTAACCAATCCATCAATTGAGAAAATATTGAAACGGAGCATTTTCATTTTTATGCTGGGTCTATTTCTCAATGCATATCCAAATCATTGGGATTTAAATACTTTACGCATTCCGGGAGTTTTACAACGAATTGCGATTTGCTATTTGTTTTCAGCACTCATGAATCGCTATGCACAATGGAAAACTCAAATTGGATGGATGTTGGGCTTGTTGATTGGCTATGCATTTCTGATTGAAATCAAAGGAGTCTCATGGATTGGCACATTTGATGAATGTATTTTTACATCCGCCCATTTATTTCAGCCTCATTTTGATCCGGAAGGGGTACTAAGCACAATACCAGCCCTTGCTTCAACGCTATGTGGACATATTTTGGGGATTGTTTTAAAACAAAACCTATCTAAAACGAATGAACGAAGTCAAATTTTATACTTAGGACTGGTGTTTTGTTGTATAGGATGGATTTGGCAATATTTTTGGCCATTGAATAAATCCATTTGGTCAAGTTCCTATGCGATTTGGACGGCTGGTCTTGCTTACCTGGTTTGGTTTGTTTGTGATATTTTGTGTGCATGGCTCTACCCGTTTGAAATTTTAGGTCGCCATGCTTTATGGATATATATTTTACATGTGCTAGGTTTGAAAATTCAAATGTGGATTAAAGTGCCAGTTGATGGACAGTCATATTTTTTTAAAACCTATGTCACCCAATTGTTATTTGGGGGGCTAACACCTTTAAATGCTTCTTTGGCTTATGCAGTTTCATATTGTTTTCTCTGGATATTGGTTGCATTTGGCATGCAAAAGGTTCAAAAAAAGGATGGTTAATATGGTTTCTCAAGATGAATTAAAAAAACAAGTTGCTCACGCGGCTTTATCATATATTGAAGATGATATGGTGATTGGTATAGGCAGTGGCTCAACGATAAACGCTTTTATTGATCAATTGAGCACCATTAAGTCGCGTATTGAAGGTTGCGTTGCGGCATCGCAAGCATCTGTAGAACGTTTAAAATCAAAAGGGATTCCTGTCCTCGATTTGAATGCTTATTCGCAAGTGATGTTATATATTGATGGTGCGGATGAAATCAATCCCCGTGGTGAAATGAAGAAAGGTGGTGGTGGTGCGTTGCTGAAAGAAAAAATCATCGCAACCTACTCGAAACAATTTATATGTTTGGCCGACGAGAGTAAATTAAAATCTTATTGGGGTGATTTTCCAATTCCTGTCGAAGTTCATCCCATGGCAAGAAGTGCGGTAGCACGTGAGTTAGTCAAATTGGGCGGAAGTCCTGTATATCGAGATGGTTATTTGACAGACAATGGGAATATTATTTTAGATGTTTATCAACTGGATTTAGTCAATCCATCTGAAATGGAAGAGCGAATGAACAAAATTGTTGGTGTTATAGAAAATGGCATATTCGCACATCGTCGCGCCAATACCTTGTTATTGGCGACACAAAAAGCAATTGAGAAGCACATGTTTTAGTGTGCTTCTTCCCAATTTTGCCCTTGTCCAATATTAACGAGCAAAGGAACATGAAGTTTAAAAGCATGTTCCATTTTGTGTTTTAATGTTTTCTTAAATAACGCAACGTCATCTTGATGTACTTCAAAGACCAATTCGTCATGAACTTGCATCATCATATGAGCTCGTATGTCTTGATTTTTAATTAACCATTGATGAATATCAATCATTGCCTTTTTGATTAGATCAGCAGCAGTGCCTTGCATGGGTGCATTGATAGCAGTTCGTTCGGCAGCTTTAACACGACCTAAGTTTTTACTATGAATTTCAGGTAAATAGAGTCGACGTCCAAGAATGGTTTCTACATAACCTTGAGCATGTGCCAAATGCTTGGTTTTCTCCATGTAGCGCAATACACCTGAATATTTTTCAAAATAACAATCAATATAGGTCTGTGCATCCTTTGGAGAAATAGTTAATTGTTTCGCCAGTCCAAAAGAAGACATCCCATAAATAAGGCCAAAATTAATAGATTTGGCGTGGCGGCGTTGCTCTTTAGTGACTTCATCAATCGGAACATTAAAAATTTCACTTGCAGTTGCTTGGTGGATATCATGGTTGTTATTAAATGCTTTTAACAACAATGAATCTTCGGAAAGATGGGCCATGATACGTAATTCAATTTGCGAATAGTCCGCTGTAACAAGAATATGATTAGGGCGTGCAATAAAAGCACGACGAATCATTCGCCCTTCTTCATTGCGGACAGGAATATTTTGTAAATTTGGATCACTCGACGATAAACGACCCGTGGAAGTCACTGCTTGGTTGTAGGAAGTATGAACACGTCCTGTACGAGGGTTAATACGTTTTGGTAAAGCTTCCAAATAGGTAGACACCAATTTGTTTAAACTGCGGTGTTCTAAAATAATAGCAGGTAGCTCAAAGTTCTCCGCTAAAGTTTGGAGGACATCCTCGGCAGTTGAGGGTTGTCCACTGGGTGTTTTACTCACAACGGGTAATTGCATTTTATCATAAAATATTTCTGCCAATTGTTTTGGAGATTGAAGATTAAATGCTTGTCCTGCAAGTTCCCATGCGCGGATTTGCAAATGTTCTAAACGTTTTTTGAGAATTTCACTTTGTTGAGCGAGTAAATCCACGTCAATGGCAACGCCAAAACGTTCCATGGCCACTAAGACATTAATTAATGGTAATTCAAGTGTATTTAATATGGCTTTTTCATGCGGTTGCAGATGTTCATGAAAGTAATGATGTAACTTTAAGGTTAGTGCAACATCTTCTCCTGAGTATTCAGCGGCTTTTTCAATGGAAACGGCTGCGAAAGGGATTTGTTTAGCACCTTTTCCGGCCACATCCTCATATGCGATAGAATCCAAATGTAAATATTTTTTGGCAAGTGTGCCAAGATCGTGACGATTCGAAGCACTGTTAAGCACATAAGACTCTAGCATGGTATCAGAAGCAATACCCTGAAGTTCAATCCCAGCATTGGCTAAAACATGGATATCATATTTGATATTTTGACCGAGCTTTAGAATATTGCCATTTTCAAAAATGGGCTTAAGGAGCTCAAGCACTTCATCAATTGCAATATTTCGATGATGCTCTTCATGCCGCAAGGGAATGTAAATCACGTTATCATCCATGGTGCATAATGATATTCCAATTAATTGTGCTGATTGCGTATCTAAGCTATCGGTTTCCGTGTCAAAAACTAGAGGTAAATTGAAATCAGTTTGTGAAATCCATGTTTGTAATTCCGATAGTTGGTGAATAATTTGAACTTTGGAGACGGAACGGTTTTGTGTTGTATGAGCCGTTTCTAAATTTTTCAACCAGGTTTTGAATTCGAGCTCTTGAACCAATGAAAATAAATGGTCTTGTGGCGCATTGGGCTTTAAATCCTGTATGGAAAAGGACAACGGAACCTGACAATTAATGGTGACCAGTTTTTTGCTTATATCAAAAAAGGGAATGGTTTCACGTAGATTCTCACCAATTTTTCCAGATATATCATGAGCATTTAAAATAATATTTTCAAGATTATGATAAGTTTGCAACCATTTTGCTGCTGTTTTAGGACCACATTTGGGGACTCCAGGAATATTATCGACGGTATCTCCCATTAATGTCAGATAATCAATAAATTGGGATGGTTTAATCCCATATTTTTCTTCAATACCGTCTTCATCTAACCACTGCTCTGACATGCTGTTGTATAAACAAATATGTGAATTAACAATTTGGGCAAAGTCTTTATCGCCTGTTGCAATACAAACTGGAATATTTGCAGCTTCTGCTTGCTTGGCAAGGGTTGCAATCACATCATCAGCTTCAACACCGGGAATAGCATATACCGGTAATCCCATGGATTGAATGAGTTTGATAAGCGGTTCATACTGAATTTTTAAATCAGCAGGTGTTGGCGGGCGATGTGCTTTATAATCCGGATAGATGTCTTCTCGAAAGGTTTTTCCGGGCGCATCAAAAATCACACCAATGAATTCGGGCTGATGTTGTTGCATTATTTTTTTTAGCATATTGGCGACGCCATATATTGCTCCCGTGGGCTGCCCTTTCGAATTGATTAGAGGGGGAAGGGCATGAAATGCCCGATAAAAAAATGACGAGCCGTCAACTAATATACAACGTGTATCCATTTATTCTATCTCAGTCGTGATTTGTTGAATTTGTTGTTCGAGTTGCTGGACTTTATCCTGCAAGGTTTGAATGTGTTTTCGCATAAACGGAATTCGGGTGGTTGAAAACTCTTGTTCAATGGCTTTATCTTTAGGACGCGCAGGATTGCCTAAATACATTTGTCCTTGTTTTAAAACTTTTTTGGGAGGCACGCCAGCTCGAGCACCTAAAATAACTTGATCTTCAATTTTCACATGGTCACTGACACCGACATTTGCGGCAAATAACACATGGTTGCCGCTGGTGGAGCTGCCGGCAATGCCGGTAAATGCGCAAAGGATATTATGTTCTCCTAATTTGACAGAATGTGCGATTTGCACCAGGTTATCAATTTTAGTACCTTTGCCGATGCGAGTGGTTCCCAGTGTGGCTCTATCAATAACGGTATTTGCTCCAATTTCAACGTGGCTGTCAATAACCACATGTCCCACATGGGGTAATTTTTGGTGAATGCCATTAATTTGCCGATATCCAAAACCATCCGATCCAATCACGCTGCCAGAATGAATCATCACATGGTGATCAAGTTTACAAAATGGATATAAGGTTACATGCGGATGAATGATGCAGTTATCCCCAATTTCACAAGCATCACCAATCACGGCATGTGCATGGATTTCACAGCCCTGTCCGATGGAGCTGTTATCTTCAATGACGGCATAGGGACCAACATAAACATTTTTACCTATAGTAACATTTTGACCGATGTATGCAGTGGGATGCACTTTGGCTTCTTTTTCAATGGGGGGATAAAATAGAGGCAGAAGTTCGGCGATGGCCATTAAGGGATTTTTGCACAAGATAACAGGTTTTGTTGCGTGTTCAGGAATTTCCGTCACGATGACCGCTGCAGCACATGATTCAAATGCGATTTTAAGGTAATTCTCGCCATCTGCAAAAATCAAATGATTGGCTTGAATTTCATCAATTGGCGAAAGCCCCAAAAGAGGTGTTTCGGGGTCGCCATGAAATTCAGCTTTTAGGATATCTGCAATTTGTGCAACGGTATAGGCCATGTTCGAATGCTCATTAAAAATTAAAAAATATATTATACGGCTTGCACGAAGAGATGGCGATAGTTTAAGGTGTGTTAAATAGTTTTTGTGTTGGGATTGTCCAAAAATCACAACAATTTATTTTTTTCATGCCACGCCTTAAGTACCATTCATAAGCGACCGGATTGGTACTTTCCACATCCAGACAAATGGCCTTTTGTCGTTGATGTAAATTATGGATAATCGACATCAATAAGAATTCGCCTAATCCATGACGTCGATATTCAGGATGCACCGTGATATCGCTGATACGGCACCATTTGTTTTCTTGATTAATCTGAATGGCACCAATAACGTGTTCATTTTTTTTGAGTAACCAAAGCTGTGTGTAAGGGCTATCAATAATGGTCTGATAAATTTCAGGTGTCATGTCGGTTCCGTGTGGGAAGCCAATATCTAATAATTTTTTAAATCCTAAAAAATCGTCAGAAGAGGCTTTCCCAAATTGATAATCCTTGAGTGGCGCAGGTTTTTTTGCAGGGCCCTGCCATTTTAGTCGGTATGAGTGGTGTAACAATTGCCATTCTGCGTGTGGCTTTATAAATGGTTTATGTTCATGAGCACTACACATGACGATATTGTCTTTATATTCTTGAGGGATATATTTTAATAAGGAAGAAAAAAGTTGTTTTGCGAAATATTCATCTTGGAATTGGGGATGTAAAATTAAAGACATTTCACAGTTTTTTTCATGGAATAAAAATCGGCTCGCAAAGCCAACCAGTTGATTTCCTGAATACACTAGAATATTACATGGGTAGGGCCGAATTTTTTTAATGATATGCCAATAGACAGTGGGCGCATACTGCTGGTTTTTTTGAATGAGTATAATGAGGTCGTTTAATTGCTTGCATTGTTCGCGATTCAGATGAGTCAGCTCAAGAAATTTCATATCATTTTATTGCGATTGTCGATGAGTTATATTTTAGCATATATTTTTAAACGAGATAACGTAAAGCAAATGTAAATACACCTAAGGCACCTCCCCATTTTAGAAGTGGTTGCGTATCGATATTATTTAAATGTTGATGAATCCAAGTCATGATGATCCCGACGATTAAACCATCAAGAATTGATTTACGCACACAGATGATGGATATAATCAACAAAGTACTCCAAATTTCATAATTATTTTTTTTGCGTAAATGATAAATGCCACCAAGTAAGGACAAACCAATAAAAGCCAATATCCCTTTGAAGAGCTCCCCGGGTATTAGGTGCCCCAATGGAAAACAAAATAGAAATAAGGCAAAACAGGATGCGACCACTACTGTGCTTTGGTAATTTTTGGCGCCCAATTGGATGCCCACTGAACCCTCAATGTAGACGGTATTCGGTCCACAGAGAAAAAAGCCTGATAAGAGATTATTTAAGCCAACTGTGAAATAGGTTTGAGGCAAGCGGGGCGGTACATCATGATGGAGGGATTGTTGTAACTGATGTAAACAAAAGTAACCCGCCGCAGAATCGAAAATTGCAAATAAGCTCAGTTCAACGGTATTTTTGAAAATTTCCAGATAATGGATAGGGGATGATAGCTGCGGCAGTATCATTAATCCATTCGGGCGGGCAAATAAACCAGCCAAGTGGGTGTGGTGCGTGATAAGAGATATAAAAATACAAATGAAAACAGTGATAAATATTCCCCATCGATTTTGACGAATTCTAAAAAATAGTAAACTCAAAATACTGAGAACAAATAAAAATGTGGAAATATTCCAGTTGTTTGAAATGGTTGTAAATTGTTGTTCTAGCGCAATGCGAATAAATAAAAGACCAATGCCAATATTAATGGCTTCTTGTAAATGAGGAGGGATGATTTCCTTGGTTTTTTTGATGGTTGGAATATGACTGATTAAAATAAGAATTGCACCAACACACATAATCGCAATGAATAGATTGGTATTTTGTGAGGGGTGTGTTACTAAATGACTGGCAAATAAACCAATGCTAATGCCTGGTGCTATCACGTAGGGCTGTTTAATAAAAATAGCACTGAATATACAGCCCATACTACAAAGCAAGCAAACCGTACTAAACCAATGGTGTTCAGAAAGGCCTATGGGTTGCATGATGTGCGAATAAAGAAAGGTAATTGTCCATACGGAGAAAAAGACACTTACGCCTGCTGTTATATGATTTTTGAATGCTTGCATTTGATTCTACATCAAGTTAAAAATGGAAATTAAGAACCCCGAAAATAATTTCTATGGCAATTAGCGCAATAATAATTAATTCAAGGCTTGTGGAATGGCGATTTTCAAGATAACTGTTAAACATGTCAAAGATTTCATTTAAGGTATCTAAACGATGATTGATGGCATTAACCCGTCGTTGGATGTGTAAATAACGTTCAAGCAATGTATAGTATTCTTCAAGACTGGGATGACGCCAAAAAAATTTGGGATGATAAAGAAAATTACTAATGAGATTCATTTCACTTTTAGCAACAAGAATTTCGCCAATAATTTGTCTCATGCTGTTTCTGCTCAAAAACAGCTCCCCCTTATGCGATAGATTATTGATAAAAGGGGTATACTTTTCGATGAGATTTTCTTGAAGGGTTTCAAAATACTGTAATTTCACAGATTGTGCGAAACCGTAGGATAAACTGAGTCGTACATCCTCATCATCAATATCTTTATCAATGGTTAAACAATCAACGTCATAATAGCCATGAGGGGCAATTTTAGTTGAGTCACCTCGATGATAACTAAACTCATCATGAACTTGAATGGCCAATGGGTGTAATGCAAATTTAACAAATTGGTTTAAATAGGGTTGGATTCGATAACGCTGAATCCCCCAAGAAACCACGGTTCCATTCTTGAAAATATAGAGGAGAATGGATTTTTGACTGGAAAATTTAAATTTTAAGACATCTCGAGAACGAGAGATGTGAAAGTCTGGATAGGTTTGTTTTAAAAAAACATCGAGACGCGTCAAATCAATTTGATCGGCAATACAAAAACTTAAACACTCCATTCTTTATCTCTCTTGTGGGATTTATTCCAGAATAGCGTCTTTTGAGAAGGCTTTTCTGCGTTCGGTTTGACCGGATAGCCAAGCTGGGCAAACTTCTAGAATTTCTGCAATTCTATTGAGTTGTTCGACATTTGGCAAGCTATAACCAAATAACATCGCATTGGCTAAGTGTCGAGAAACCCCAAAAACTTTTGCAACAGCCTTGGTTTTTTCTGTTAAATCATCAGGGAAGCCCAATAAAGAAAGTTCTCGATTAAAACGCTGAGAAAAGGTTTTGCTGTTCATAAAACGTTCCTTGTTTTGTTGTTACAAGCATCCAATTTCAGATTTATATTAACTTATTTAAGGATGTTCATGCAACGAGCCATAAAAATTTAAATCTAAATCGCGTGCGGCCTTAACATCATCTAAGCGTTTGACTGGTTTTGTATGCGGTGCTTGATGGAGCATCTCAGGGTTATCTATCATCTCTTTTCTGATTTTTGCCATGGCATCGATGAACGCATCCAGTTCTTCCTTGCATTCAGTTTCAGTGGGCTCAATGAGCAAACATTCAGGAATAAGTAATGGGAAATAAGTTGTGGGGGCATGAAAACCATAATCAAGCAGTCGTTTGGCCACATCCATGGCACTAATTTGATACTGCGCTTTCTCGTTTTTTAACGTAATCACAAACTCATGGCTGGCTCTTCTTGTCGGAAAGGCTGCTTGATAACCGATTTTTTGTAAGGCATGAAATAAATAATTTGCATTAAATGATGAAAATTTTGCAATATTTTGGATGCCTTGTTTTCCTAGCATTTTGATATAAAAATAAGCCCTTAATAACATGTTGATGTTGCCCATAAAACAGGACAAACGACCGATGCTTTGTGGGTGGTCTGATATTTCTGCCCAGCTGAATTGGTTATGTTTTTTTTCAACATAGCCAACAGGAAGGAAGGGTTCTAATTTAGAATTGACGGCCACAGGGCCTGCTCCAGGACCGCCACCACCATGAGGTGTTGCAAATGTTTTGTGTAGATTTAAATGCATCACGTCAAAGCCCATATCTCCCGGGCGAACCAATCCTGCGATGGCATTGAGATTTGCACCATCATAATAGAGAAGCCCACCAGCATCATGGACACATTTGGCTATTTCAAGAATTTGTTGGCTAAATAATCCTAATGTGGAGGGATTGGTAAGCATGACACCCGCAGTTTTAGGACCTAAATGTTGTTTGAGAGCGTCTAGATCTAAGTCACCATCTTTACCGGTAGGAATTTCAATAATCTCATAACCGCACATTGCTGCACTTGCAGGGTTGGTGCCATGAGCCGCATCAGGGATTAAAAATTGTGTGCGTTCATGGTCATTGCGAGCGGCGTGATAAGCCTTAATCATCGCAACACCTGCAAACTCTCCTTGGGAGCCTGCCATTGGAGTTAAAGAAATTTTTGTCATTCCGGTAATATCGCATAAATGTATTTGTAATTGATATAAAATTTCCATTAAACCTTGGCTGAGATGCGCTGGAGTTAATGGATGATGCTTTAAAAAATTAGGATGAAATGATGCTTTTTGTACCCCTCGTGGATTGTACTTCATGGTACAAGAACCAAGAGGATAAAATTGAGTATCAATGGAATAGTTTTTTTGTGAAAGTTGTGTGAAATGTCTTACCACTTGAAGTTCCGAGCACTCTGGCCAACGGGGAGAGTGAGCCCTTCGAAATTGCTCTGGAATATCTAGTGAATATTCATTTTCGGGAACATTCGGCATGAGGCCTTTTGCACAACGACCTGCTTTGGATTTTTCAAAAATCAACATATTAGGCTCCTAAAGTACAAGCATGGGATTGTTTTTGCCGACTATTGATGGCTTGTTGCGTCAACTGAATATAATTTTGGATATCTTCGGCGGTTCTTTTTTCAGTGACGCATATTAACAAACAGTTTTTCAATTCTGGAAAATATGGCTCTAAAGCGAGTCCTGCGAGCATGTTGTTTTTTTCAAAATAAGCCAAAAGTTCTTGTGTCGGAACGGGAAATTCAATCACTGCCTCATGAAAACAAGGTGTATTGAATCGTTGTTTAACCCCAGGGATTTGGCATAATTGTTGTATTAAACTATGGGTATTTTGGAAGCAATTTTTCGCCATGGCTTCCAATCCTTTGGGTCCCATAAGACTCATAAATATGGTGGCAGCAGTGACATTTAAACCTTGATTGGTGCAAATATTAGAAGTTGCTTTGCCTCGACGAATATGTTGTTCACGTGCTTGAAGTGTTAGTGCAAAACCAGGGCGCCCTTCTAAATCCACAGTACGACCGACAATTCGACCGGGCATTTGTCGCACATGAATTTTTTTGCAAGCCAATAGACCTAACATAGGACCACCACTCGCCATAGGAATACCAAGCGGCTGTCCTTCGCCACACGCAATATCAACCCCTGATGCGCCCCATAATCCTGGAGGTGTTAAAACCCCTAAGGAAATAGGATTTGTACAAGCGATTGATATTAATTCATGAGATTTTGCCCAGTCGGTCAAAGCATGAACATCTTCAAGGGCACCAAAAAAATTGGGTTGGACCATGCAAAGAGCAAATGCATGTTCAGAGTTCAATTTTTGTAAAGCCTCAATTGATGAGACACCATGGTTTTTATCATAGGGGAGTTCAATCAGTTCAATGTCTTGATGTTTTAAAATGCTTTCTAAAACATGACGATAATGGGGGTGTAGCGCGTGTGGAACCAAGACTTGATTGCTGTTTCGTTTTTTTTGGATGCGTTTTGCCATTAAAATGGCTTCAGCAAGCGCAGACGCGCCGTCATAAAGAGAGGCATTAGCAACATCTAAATGAAATAACTCTGATATCATGGTTTGAAATTCATAAAGAATCTGCAAAGTACCTTGACTTACCTCAGCTTGATAAGGGGTATAAGATGTTAAAAATTCACCTCGTGTGGCAATGTCCCAAATAGCGGCTGGAATGTGATGATCATAACATCCTGCCCCCATAAAACAGGACATGAGGGAATTTTTTTGTGCCATTTTTTCCGCATGCGCCAACAGCGCTTGTTCGTTTAATCCTTCTTCTAAAGATGATAATCCCGCTTTCGGAATATTGGATGGAATTTCATCAAAGATAGAAAAAATATCTTTGATATTCATCGAGTCCAACATCTCTTTAATGTCTTCTGTTGTATGCGGAATAAAGGGCATGGTTTTATACTTCCTCAGCAATAAGTTCTAGATAATGAGCTTCATCTAATAATTTTTGTTGCTCTTCAGGATGGCTCAGAGCAATTTTACAAATCCATCCTTTTCCATAGGGATCTTGGTTGATAATAGAGGGGTCATCCTGAACTGCGGGATTGATTTCAGTAATAATGCCGCTGATAGGAGCATAATAATCGGAGGCGGCTTTCACTGATTCGAGAACGCCAATTTCTTGTCCAGCTTTTACTTCGGCATGCAGCTCAGGCAGTTCGATAAAAACAATATCACCCAATAGGCTCTGCGCATGATCTGTAATCCCAACCAAATGAGTTTCTTTATCAAACCATTCATGGGTTCTGGCATATAAAAAATGTGTAGAGGTTTTTTTCATAATGATAACTCTTTAAGTTGAGGTTTTTGTGGAAGGGGGTGTATAAAAACGATTACTCGTTTGTATAATCGGATGTATTTTATCTCGAATGGATACGGTTAGCGGGTGATTTATTGCTGGGGTATCTATTCGGGCAAATCCAATTGATTTTTTTAAAAGGGGTGAAAAAATACCACTGGTGATTTCGCCAACCACTTTGTTATCTAAAAATAAATGTTGCCCATGTCTTAAAATGGCTTTCGCTTCAAGCATTATACCAATGAGTTTTTTGGTGCTGCCTTGTTCTTTTTCTCGAAGTAAGCTAGGTTTTCCTATAAATTCACGATCGTGGGCTTTCCAAGAGATGGTCCAATCCAATGCGGATTGAAAAGGAGTGATGTGCTCATCCATATCTTGTCCATTAAGCATTAAGCCCGCTTCTAAACGAAGACTATCTCTTGCAGCAAGTCCACAAGGTTGAATGCCAATCTGAATTAATTTTTGCCATAAAGTAATCGCCTCGTGAGAAGGCAACATGATTTCCAGGCCATCTTCGCCTGTGTAGCCTGTGCGACCAAAAAAATATTGTTGATCTTCAACACTATTGAAACGCTTTAGTGTACTTAAAATATCCATTTGATTTGGCGTAAGTAAAGGAAATATGCGTTCAATGGCTTTCGGACCTTGAATCGCAATCAGGCAAAGTTCATGGCGAACTTGTAGGCCAATTGCAAAATCTTGGGCATGTTGATTTAGCCATGCCAGAACTTGTGATTTCGTCGCAGCGTTAAAAACCAGGCGATAATTATCAGGTCCGCGATAATAGATGAGTACATCATCAATCACGCCCCCTTGTTCATTACACATGCAACTATAACATGCACCCCCAATATGTTTAATTTCATCAATATCACGCGTCATGATGCGTCTTAAAAAAGGTCGGCATNNCCTGCACCTATGATATCAATGACAGTCATATGGGATACATCAAACATGCCGGCAGATTGACGAACAGCTAGGTGTTCGGTAATTGGAGAGCCATAATGCAAAGGCATATTCCATCCAAAAAACGCAACAAATGTTGCGTTTGCTTTTTCATGCTCAGGATACAAAGGGGTGGTTTTTAGATAACTCATAAATTGATTTCCTTAAGCAATCGTTACTTTGGGTGATTGTGGTTGAGCACAACCACAAGGCTCACTAATATTTATAGATTGAAATTGTTGTATGACATATTCACGAACCCCAGCCCCAGGTTTTTGTATAAGTTTTAACGTGATATTGAGATTTTGTGTGATGCTTTTATGGGGGCTGGTATAAGTGACTAAAATGGGCATTTCTACCGATATATTATCGAATGTTTTTATCGTAATTTTGGGCGGTTTTGTTGCAACTGCCGAAACGGCTAAATGATGTGCGTGTATCTTTTTATAAATACTCGATTGATTGAAAGCATCTCGGTAAATTTTCCAAGTCTCTGGTGCGAAATACCGAGACATGTCTTGTTGCCTAGTCTTAATGTTTTCTGAGTTGAAGGTAAAGGTATTAATAATCGCTTCATTGGCCCAGACTTGTAAAGGGACAAGAGGGTCCATGGCCCAGGTGGTTGTAACACAAAGCAGAGGGATCAAAATTTTGCATAAAAAATTCAGCATATTCAACATCCGTGTCGATTTTTTCAAACAGTTTAAAAGGTATTTTTGGCTTTGTCGAGAATTCTCAAAAACATTTTTGAGACTGTTCATATGCTGTCAAGGTTGATGTAGAAGTGGGCGTATGGTACATTTGAATTCTAATGACGAATCATCGTTTTAGTCAACGTTGTTTGTGGCGCTGTGGTGATGATAAAACGAAGGTATATGTATGACTGAGCAAAATCTTTACTCAAGTGATTTAAAAGTGGCGGGGCGCCGTTTTAATCGATTTGATATGCTCTTGATGATTGTGGTGATATTGGTTTTTTGGAGCCTGGCACAAACCAGCCATCAAATGGCGGTTCCCTATGCGATTGGCCAACCAATCGATATTTCTCTTGCGCCTCAATTCCTGCCTGGCTATGCCATGCGTACGGTTTTTCGAATGTTTATCGCTTTGTTTTTTTCTATTATCGTCAGTATGATTTTAGGTGCATGGGCGGCTAAAAATCGCAAAGCAGAACAAATCATCATCCCTGCCATCGATGTTTTGCAAGCAGTTCCAGTATTGAGTTTTTTGGCCCTCACAGTGACGGGCTTTATTCATTTATTTCCAGGAAGTTTACTTGGCCCGGAATGCGCTTCAATTTTTGTGATTTTTACGGCTCAAGTATGGAATATCATTTTTAGTTTCTATCAGTCTCTTAAAATGATTCCACATGATTTGAAAGAAGCTTCTTCAATGTTTCAGTTGACCGCTTGGAAAAATTTTTGGCGTATTGAGGTACCATTTGCAATTCCAGGACTCCTTTGGAATATGATGATATCGATGTCAGCCAGTTGGTTTTTTGTGGTTTTATCAGAAGCAATTTCTGTCAGTCATCAGCAAATTCGTTTACCAGGCATTGGGTCTTATATTGCCCTAGCTATTGAGCAAAGCAATATGTTGGCGGTGGGTTATGCGATTGTGACGATGGTGGTGGTGATTTTTTTATATGATCAATTATTGTTTCGACCTTTGATAGCCTGGTCAGAAAAATTTAGAATGGAGCCTCGTGACGAGGAATATTATCAGTCATGGTTGGTCGATTGGATTTATCAGTCTTCGCTTCATGCATATTTGGAAGAGGGATTGATACGTTTTCGTCAAGCTTGGATATCATCTCCTTTTTTTAATCAGTGTTTTGAACGACGGGCAAGTACGCGTACAACGATTGGACTGTCTCGATACCTGAACCTCTGGCAATGGATAATAAGCATTTTAGTTCTCGCAAGTATCGTGATTTCTGGTCTTTTTATATGGCAAAATTTTGAATGGAATGAAGTTCTAAAAGTTGCTTATTTGGGTGCAATTACAGCTTTTCGTGTGATTATTCTAATTGCTTTGAGCTCTTTGATATGGATTCCGGTAGGGGTTGCCATCGGAATGCGTAGTCACTTGGCACAAAGTATGCAGCCGGTCATTCAGTTTTTAGCGGCATTCCCTGCAAATTTATTTTATCCCTTATTTGTTGTGGTGATTGTTAAATTTAGTTTAAATCCAGAAATTTGGCTAACACCGCTGATGATTTTAGGGACGCAATGGTACATTTTATTTAATGTCATCGCAGGCACAACGATGATCCCTGCAGATTTTAAACTTTTAACGGCGAATTATCAGGTTACAGGTTGGGTTAAATGGCGAAGATTAATATTACCTGCTATTTTTCCTTACTTTGTTACAGGTGCTGTGACAGCTGCCGGGGGGGCATGGAATGCAAGTATTGTGGCTGAATGCGTGGGCTGGGGTTCTATCACGCTAAAAGCGACTGGACTTGGCGAATATATTCAAGCTCAAACCATCAGCGGGGATTTCAATCGATTGGTTCTTGGAACGCTCATGATGTGTTTGTATGTGTTATTATTTAATCATTTAATTTGGCGTCCCATGTATCGTTTTGCACAAGAACGTTTTTGCATGCATTGAGGAGATGTTAGTGTCGACACCCATCATTGAAATCAAAAATTTATCAAAATCCTTCAAAAAAGAAGGTGGGCAAGATGTGATGATTTTGGATAAAATCAATCTATCGTTGCGTGAAAATGAAATCGTCGCCTTGTTGGGTAAATCAGGCTCAGGAAAATCGACGTTGCTGCGAATGATTGCAGGATTATTGATGCCAACGGAAGGGGAAGTCTCTTATCGTGGCAAACCGGTGCATAAGCCATTACAAGGCGTGAGCATGGTCTTCCAGTCATTTGCTTTATTGCCATGGCTGACGGTCTTGGAAAATGTTGAACTCGGTTTAGAAGCCCAAGGCGTATCGCGCGAAGAGAAAAGACAACGTGCGATTCAAGCCATTGATATCATTGGTTTGGATGGATTTGAGTCTGCACTGCCTCGTGAACTTTCAGGGGGTATGCGACAACGTGTGGGCTTTGCAAGAGCCTTGGTTGTGAATCCAGACGTGCTGTTGATGGACGAACCTTTCTCTGCTTTAGATGTACTGACTTCCGAAAATTTAAAGTCGGATTTATTGGCGCTTTGGCAAGAACATAAAACCAATACCAACGCGATTTTATTGGTAACGCATAATATTGATGAAGCCATCATGTTGGCCGATAGAATCATTATATTGGGGAGTAATCCTGGTAATATACAAGCGGATATCCCGGTTTCACTGCCTCAACCTCGTAATCCTGAGTCTCGGGAGTGGCGGGATTTGGTTGAATATATTTATAGTTTGATGATTCAATCTTCCAATCATAAAAAAAGACATACCGCTAGAGAACGACAAATCAGTTTAGGCTATCGTTTACCAGATGTTGAGCCTTCGGAATTATCAGGATTGATTGAAACGATTTCTTCTTTTGAAAACCAAGTGGATTTACCAGAGCTGGCTGACGAGCTGATGATGGACGTTGATGATCTCTTTCCTATTATTGAGACCTTGGAGATTTTAGGGTTTGCAGAAATCATCGGCGGAGGTATTCAGTTGAAAGAATTAGGGAAAGCTTTTTTTGGCGCGAATTTGCAAGATAGAAAACAGTTGTTTGCGGAACGATTATTAGAAGCGGTGCCATTGGCACGCTATATTCGCCGAATTTTGGATGAAAAACCAGGACATCGTGTTTCAGAAGAACGTTTTTTGAGTAAGTTAGAAGATTATCTCAGCGAGCAAGAAGCAGAGCGCGTTTTAAGAACCATGATTGATTGGGGGCGCTATGCAGAAATTTTTGCTTATGATGGCAAAACCGGATTCTTAAATCTTGAAAATCCTGGAAAAGACACTAAAGTTGACTAAGATATTCAGATAAAGCTTCGATATCCTCAGAACTTAATCGCCCGCTAATGTCTTGCATGATAGAATGGGCATCATTTTGACGCTTATGCGTTTTAAATGCGAGCAGCTGCTGTTGGATATACAAGGGATTCTGTTGCGCAAGGGAGGGGTACTTTGCAGCATCATTTCCCAAGCCTGAAGGCCCATGGCAGGCACTGCAAGCGGGTACGCGAATTGCAGCATCTCCACGAAGATAGAGTTGCTCGCCACGTGGATTGGATTTGCTTTTAGTTGAATGGCGAGATTGTTTTGCATAATATTCTGAGATTTCTAACATCTCTTGATCCGACAGTAATTTTGCATATGCTTGCATCAAAGGAGATGGGCGCGCGTTGTTTTTGTAATCTTGCAGCTGTTTAACCATGTATTTTGGAGATTGGTCTGCCAAATGGGGCCAATCATTTTGTTTGGCATATCCATCACTGCCATGGCATGTTTGGCATAAACCCAGCTGAGCGGGTGTGGCCCATGTGCATGAAAAAAGGCTTAAGCCGAAGATGATATATACAATTTTTTGAGTCATTTTAAGATTAAATGGTTCAACACAGGAGATTTGTGATGAATAATAGTACATCAAAAAACGTTAAAACCCAAGATATGAATGCATTAATCAAGGTTTATCGAACAGCAGTATTTCAAAAAAGTGCTGCAAAAGTTGAACAATTGCCAAGTGATGAAGGAATGGAAGTTGCAATCGTTGGTCGTTCAAATGCTGGAAAATCAACCTTTTTAAATACATTAACGGGACAACGTGGATTGGCGAAAACAAGTAAAACACCAGGACGTACTCAATTGATGAATGTGTTTGATTTATCAGTTGAAAACCGGCGTTTAGTCGATTTGCCCGGATATGGTTTTGCCAAAGTAGCACAAAGTATGAAATTTGATTGGGAAAAGCATCTTGGGGATTATTTATCAGAGCGACAAAGCTTAAGAGGCGTTGTTTTACTCATGGATATTCGACATCCTTTACAAGATTTAGATAAAATGATGCTGTCGATGTTGGTATTACAACAATTACCCATTCATATCCTTTTAACAAAAGCCGATAAAATATCAAAAAATCAGGCTTTTACAATGCTAAAAAAAGTAGAGCGCGAGTTGGGTGAAGTAGGCTTGTCACATTGTGTGCAGACGTTTTCTATTCAGCAGCCTCAAACATTGGTGAATGTGGTTGAGGTGCTGAATGAATGGTTAGTGCTTTAGCGACGTCGACCGGCGCTTACAAAATATGTATGTAATTCCTCGTGGATAACTTGATTTTTTTGTTCATGCATAAAAAGATATTCATAATAATTCAAATCTGTAACGGCAGGGTGATTTGAATGTAGCATGGAAAGTGCGATGTAAAAAAGAATTGCGCTTCCTTGATCCGGTATTCCTTGTTCATTTTCAGCTTCAAATTGAAATGGAAGTTGATTATCTTCATCTGATGAGTGATTTTGAAATATTTCATCATTTTCACTTTGATTTGAATCGAGGTCTTCGGATGCTAAAGATGAGCGATCCTCTCTTTCAAGTTCTTCTGCAAATGCTTGATTATATCGCTCTTGCTCTAAGCGATTATCTTCCTCTAAACGCTCAGCGAGCAAAGAGGGCGCACGCTCACGGTTAAAGGAAAATGCGAGTTTATCAGGGGAGCTAGAAAAAGAGCTTGTACTCAAAGATGTTGCAATAGGAATTTTAGGTGAAGGCGTTGTACTTCGAGGGCTTGCTGGAATGCATAATGGGCTTGTGTGCTGACGATTGTCGTGATTCATGATATCGTACTCTTTTATTCGTAAAAAAAGAGGCAAATCTTATCATTTAAAAGCATAATTGTAAACAAAATACTCAGATTTAATATCACATTAAATCAACAGGTTATGTTTTATTGTTTTCAAAAGCATAAACATAAGAAAAGTCTTTGTTGCCTTCCTCGTGAGCAATGATATTTTGATAAATCTCAAGACTTTTGTGCGTTAACGCCAATGGCAGCTCCAGTTCTTGACAAGCTTCATTAATGATTGTGAGGTCCTTGAACATCATTTGACATGAGAATCCTGCTTTATAATCTTGGTTAGCCGGAACATTTTCAAGAATCCCTGGCACGGGAATATATTTATCGATAACCCAAGACTGTGCGGAACTGCTCCGAGTAATTTGATGTAATGTATCCAAAGGCAGAGCGAATGCTTTGGCAAGTTTGAATCCTTCGCTTACGGCAATCATGGTATTGGCTAGAATAAGATTATTGCAAATTTTTGCGGCTTGCCCCGTTCCTCCCTCTCCGGTATGAATGATGTTGGAGCCCATGGTCAATAATATAGATTGTGCTTTTTCGACATCTTGAAGACCGCCACCGACCATAAATGTCAATGAGCCCTGGGTTGCTGCAGCAACACCGCCAGAGACCGGAGCGTCAATCGAATGAATCCCTGATTGACGGAGCAAATCATGCCACTTTCGGGAGGCAATTGGCCCAACCGTTGAACAATCAATGCATAATACATGAGGTTTGAGATGTTGAATAAATGAGGGACTATAGATGTCAAATAAATGTTTTGCAGCGGGGATCATTGTTATAATGATATCGGAATTTTCCGCAATTTTAGTGATATCGGTAAATACTTTGCCGCCAATCTTCTCGAAATGTTGCATAGATGCAGAAATCGGGTCATAGGCATGAATATCAAAGTGGTGCTTTAATATTTGAGCGGCCATAGGGAGCCCCATGTGACCTAAACCAATGAATCCAATTTGCATATACGAACTCCAAAAATTAATTGTAAGGCATATTGAAAGAACATTCCTGTATGTCTTTCGGCCATGTTTGGGTAACCGATTTTTGTTTGGTATAAAATTGAATGCTATCGATGCCATGCATCGCATGAGAGCCAAAGCTCGATTGCTTCCATCCACCGAATGGATGACTCACAATCGGTACAGGAATAGGAATATTGATACCCACCATTCCCGCTTGGATTTCTTCTATAAAAGCATCTGCAATTCTTCCATTTTGAGTAAAAATAACGGTGCCATTTCCAAAAGGGTGTTGATTGATACACGCGATGGCATCTTGAAGAGAATTCATTGGTAAATGAACAAGTATCGGTCCAAATAACTCCTTTTGGTACAATGGCATATGAATTTTGACATTGGTGAATAAACTAGGACCAATAAAAAAACCAGTGGAATTGGGTTTTTTAAAAGTGCGACCATCAATCAATAACTGAGCGCCATCTTGAACCCCATTGTCAATCGCATGTTCTAAGAAGCGAACTTGTTGCGAACTGATAACAGGCCCCATGTCTACATTGGATTGGTTGTAAAGTCCCATACGAATCGATTTGACCTTAGGAACCAATAATTCAAGGAGCTTTTTGGATGTTTGGTTATCGATGGTGAGAATAGCAGATAATGCCATGCATCGTTGGCCAGCAGAACCATATGCCGCACTAACAATCGATTCGGCCGCGTGTTCGAGATCGGCATCCGGCATAATGATGGCATGATTTTTGGCTCCACCAAATGTGTGAGCGCGTTTACCATGTTTGGCGGCTTCGCTATAAATATGTTGGGCTGCTGGAGTTGAACCAACAACGGTAAAAGCTTGAATTTCGGGTTGTTCAAGAAGTGCTTGTACGGTTTCTGCATCGCCATGAAGACATTGCGCAACACCTTTAGGTAGACCACATTGTTCAAACCATTCAATTAGTTTTAAACTGGCTGAGGGCGTTTTTTCGGAAGGCTTAAGAATAAATGCATTGCCACAAGCAATCGCAGGGACAAGCATCCAAAGCGGAACCATGACAGGGAAATTAAAAGGGGTTATCCCAACACAAATACCTAATGGTTGACGAAGTGTGTAACTATGAATACCTTGAGAAACGTTTTGTGAATAAGTTCCCTGAAGTTGTTGTTGAATATCGGTATGATAAGCTGTAATTTCTAAACCCCTCTGAATGGAAGCTTTGGCATCAGCGAGGGTTTTGCCATGTTCCAAAGATACTATTTCTGAAAGTTCATCTTGGTTTTTTTCGATATGACACAAAAAATCTCGAATGATTTTTGCTCTTTTAATTGGTGGGATTTGAGCCCATTTTTTTTGTGCTTGGGAGGCACAATCTATCGCCATACGAATGGTTTGAACATCCGCACAATGTAATTGGGCAATGGCAGAACCTATACATGGGTTGTATACGGTTATCTTTTTGCCTTTCGCTTCATTAAATTGTCCATCTATATAATGTGGAATCGTTTTTAACATATTCAAATTCCTTATGCATCTAATAACCATCGTTCAAGGCTGTAGTTAAGTTCATTAATTTCCATGACCTTTTCACAAGCCAGTTTTAGACCTGGCATGTAGGCTTTTCTATCAATGATTTGGTGTTGAAGAGAAAGTGTTTCCCCAATTTGCCCTAATAAAATTTGTTGTTGCGCTAAAATCCCAGGCATTCGCACGGCATGAATAGGGATGTTGTGAACAAACAGTTCTCGTCCAGGTTGTGGCTGATAGTTCATCTCAGGCCATTGTTTTTTGCCTTGATGAATTTGTTCTGCGGCATATATGGCGGTGCCCGATGGTGCGTCAACCTTTAGGTGATGGTGCATTTCAATGATATCTACGCCGTCAAACCATTTGGCTGCTTTTTTTGCAAATTGAATGGCCAGTAAAGATCCAATGGAAAAATTTGGGGCAATGATTCCACCTAATTGTTGTGTTTTACATTGCTGACGAATGTTATCCACTTCATTCGATTTTAGCCCTGTTGCCCCAATCACAAATCGTGTTTTTTGTTTAATATACATAAGACAGTTTTGATAAACACATTCGGGGCGGGTTAAATCCAAAATGATATCAGGGCAATGAAGGTGAAGATTCTCCTCGAGATTATCTTGGCGACCGAGTTTGGCAACAATTGCAAAGTTATCGAATTGTGAAAGATATTCACATGCCGTAGAACCCATGCGACCAAAGGCACCGTTAATGATAATTTTTAACGCATTCATGAGGTTTTCGCTTTAGACTTATCTTCATTCATATGTTTTTTAAGAATGGAGCACGCCCAGATAGAGCCTGGGATCCATCCCACTAAGGAAAGCTGTAGAAAGAAAGTAATAATAGCTGCTAAAGTTTCTTCTAAGATAATCATCGTTATCCAGGGTAATAAAAGCGTAAATATATATTTAAATAATGTAATCATGTTCAAACCACCATTAAAATAGAATATATATATTTATATATCAAATCGATAAACAATCACAACACTTGATAACAAATATTAAATCCGGTACATTCCCTGCAAATTGTGCTTAATAAATAAAATAACAACGCCAATAGTTTTTTGGGATAAAAAAATATGAAAAAAAACCTACTTCATCCAAGAACTGAAGATATCAATTTAAAGCAAAAGGTTCAATGTCGTCAAGAACGTGCCAAGGCCCTCAATTGGCTTGTCGAAAAATTTCCAAAAGCTTTTAATACGAGTGAAAGCATTCATCCTTTACGTATTGGAATTATGGAGGAAATTTTGGAATATGCAGCAGAGGCACAACAATCCGGTATATCTAAATCGAAATTAAGACAGGCTGTAGTCGTTTTTACACGTCGAATTGATTATTTGGCTTGTTTAAAAGCGCAAGAATGTCGAATTAATTTGATGGGTGAGTCTTGTGAGTTAGTAACAGAAGAAGAAGCATCAATGGCGGCACAAAAAATAAAAAAACGCATAGAAAAAAATATTAAGAACCAAAAGAAATCTCAAGAGCATACTTATATTAAAACATATCAAACTGCATATGATAACCATCAACGAACGCATGCTTCTGAAAGAGATGGTACAAGCAAAAAAATTGAAATTGTTTTTAAAAATAAAACCATCAGAAATTTTGATCCAGAGGCGGTCAATCGTTTAAAGTCTAAATTAGGCTTGTCACCCAAAGTTGAGGTTTAATTAGAATTCTGAAAATCACGAATGCATGTTTTTAAGAACGGAAGTGTGATAATTTTACGTTGCGCTTCTAAGGATGCTTTATCTAAATAATCGAGAAGATGCATTAGGTAATTTAAATTGCGATTGTGGTGCGTGAGGAGGTATTGCACGACGGTGCTGGGTAATATAAAACCCTTTTTGGCTGCCGCCTGTGTTAAAATGTCTATTTTATCGGCATCCTGAAGTTCTTTAAGATGCCAGGTCAATCCCCATTGTAAACGTGAGGTTAAATCAGGCAATTGTAATCCCAATTGTGATGGGGGTTGATTGCCGGAAATCACAAGCAAGGTTTTTTTAGCATCTCGAATACGATTGAACAAATGAAAAAGACCCTCTTCCCAGGCGGAATTTTGTTTGATGAGATGAATGTCATCAATGGTCACAATATGTTGTGATTCAAGATTTTCCAAGGCAAAAGGCGTGAGTTCATTTGCAAGCTCAAGCGGCAAATAAATGCTTGAGAGGAGCGTATCATATTGATGGCATAAGGTCTGTAATAAGTGACTTTTCCCACAGCCTGGAGCGCCCCAAAGATAAATAAATTTATCATCGGAACTATTGAGAACTTTTTTTAGATGAAATTGCAGTAACGAGTTGTCACCCCAATGAAAATCAGTGAGGTCTTTTTGTTCAGGAATTAATTTCGAAAAACTAAGTTGTTTAAACATTCTTTTTATGAAGTTGGACTTGCCAGAGCCATAGATAATGAAAGAAAGAACAAATGGTTGTACATGCAACTGTATATAATAATCCTGTAAGCAGGTATTCTGGGATGTTCCCATAAGCGGCTTCTAAAAGATTCGATAATATTAAAAACATTTGGAGTACAGTATTTAGTTTGCTCAATAATGATGGGTTAAGCGGACAGGGCAATCTTTTAGTCACCATTGAGATCATTGCGCCACCACTAATAGCGATATCTCTTAAAAACACCATGATGACAATCCATAATGGTAGAATATGGTGATATCCAAGCAAAATGAAACAAGAAACAATAAGAATTTTATCAGCAAGCGGGTCAATAATTAAACCAAGGCGACTTTGCCATTTAAAAACGCGTGCAATCCAACCATCAAGTGCATCAGTAAATGCAGCAACCACAAAAATAATGAAGGCTGTTTGAATTTGTCCAATATAAAAGAAATAGATAAATGGCAACACCAAAAATAATCTGATGAAGGACAAAGTATTGGGCAAATTACGAAGTTGCATATAAGCCTTGAACATTACAGGTTGAAATCGTGTGGTTAAATAAGACTCTTAAGCTTAGTTTACTGGATAAATTTCGTTCTGTCATCTAGGAATTTTAAAGATTCTTATGCGCAGGAAGGTTTAATTGTGGGGGGAGAATATGGGGCGGTTGAAAAAGGGATTTTATCTCTGAAATTTTAACGGCAGGTTCTTTATTTTCCTCTAAAATATGTTTGATTTCTTGAAGGTGCTCACTATCGACTTGAGCTGAGCGAGGAGGATGGTAATGGCTAATTTTACTTTGGAGGTTTTGTGCGATTTCAATTTCGGTGTTTTCAATAGATGAATCTTTATATCGGGAAACCAACCATTGAAAAGCAATACTTAAAAGGCTAATAAACGCCAATTGCCCGCCAAAAAGGACGCTGATGGTGGTGGCAATAGAAATCAGCACAAGAACGATGACTGCAATAAATAACTGTTGTTCTTTACGTTTAAAATGGGCTAATTCATCTTCATATTGAATACATGCTAATGGACATTTTTTTTGTTCTTCTGTTAATGATGTAGGTTCTGAAAGTTGGCAATATTCAATCAAAGTCCAAAGCATTTCAAATAAAGCTGCTGTAATGAAAAGGGATGCAGCGGCTTGAGAAATAATACCTAGAGATGTAAAACAGATAATTTGTGCGCTTACATTCAGCATACAATTGATAACCTGCCTTATAATTTTATTCGTTTTGTGTTCGGGTGATGTGGAGTTTTTTTCTAAGATGATATAAATCTTCGCGAAAGTTTCGACAACAATATAACCGATCATTAATACCGCAAGATTTTGCGGAATAAGAATATATTTAATCAGCCAAATTCCAACGTTAGGAGCTGTAACCATGATGGCATCAAGAGTTGCATTCCACCATTCGGGTCGCAAATAAAATGCAAGTGCAGCGCCACAAGTGGTTAAAGCGAGTCCACTATATACATATTGATAGTTATGCGCAGGTTTGAT
>DDPL01000076.1:74427-97058 GCA_002342175.1 Legionellales bacterium UBA2469
AAAATGAAGACGATGGAAGTTATTCAAGGCCAAGAATTCTAAAAAATGAATGAGATCATGAGAAATCTGTTTTGTTGATAACCATTGTTTGTAAGCATCCTGATATTTTATAATGTCATCTTTTCTCACTAAGAATTTAAGAATATCACTAATGTCTTTTTCATTTTGTGCTTCATGGAAAAGTACTAATGCAGTTTTTTGTTTACGATTGGCTAAATTCTGAAGAAATGATTCAATATCTTCGATAGCAACGCCACGTAGAAAGTCAGCGGTTATTAATAAGGGCCGATTTTCTACAGGACTATAGTACATAAAACTCACCTCAAATTATTTGCTATCGTTGCTTTTGCGGTAAATGACAAAAGTATGACCAATATTTTGAATGAAAGTGGCTTGTAATTGTTGACACAAGGATTCAATCATTTTGTTTCTATCGTCTTTTTCCCAACCAGAAATTTTAATCTTAATACATTCATGAACATCGAGTGCGATATTGGTTTCATTAACAAGCGGTTCAGTAATACCTTTATGCCCAACCAGAATGATGGGTTTTAGATGATGGGCTGATTGTTTTAATTTTTTAAGGAAGTCTTTATTCATCAAAAGTGCTCATTTATATTTTAAATTGGTGGAAATTTTATATTTACTCTTAGCATTTGTCATGTATTTTGATAAGATATATGCAAAATGATAGCTAATGATAACATTAGCATCTATTTATTGCAATTAATTTATTCATTATGATCTTTATTTGAGCTAATCGTGAAGCAATCTAAAACATCAAAACGATGGTTACAGGAACATTTTTCGGATCCATTCGTTAAGCAAGCACATGATAAAGGTTTTCGAAGCCGAGCCTACTTTAAAATTGAAGAAATTGATAAAAAAGATCATCTTTTCTCAAAAGGTATGCGGATTGTGGATTTGGGTGCAGCACCTGGAGGCTGGTCGCAATATATTTCTAAAAAATATGCAGAACAAGTCGATATATTCGCGTTGGATATGTTGCCGATGGAAGCATTACATGGCGTGCAATTCATTTGCGGTGATTTTACACAAGATGTAGTTTTGGAACAATTGATGGTTATGATTCATGATCAAAAACTAGATGTCGTTATTTCTGATATGGCTCCGAATTGGAGTGGTTGTAAACATGTCGACATTCCAAAAGCGATGCATTTATCTGAATTAGCATTCGATTTTGCAAAATCCATGCTTAAACCAGGAGGTACATTTTTGATTAAACTTTTTCAAGGCGAAGGATTTGATGCATATTTAAAAGAGGTGCGAAGCTATTTTAAAAAAGTGAGCATGCTCAAACCGCTGGCTTCAAGAGATCGATCTCGAGAAGTATATTTACTGGCAAAACATTTTAAAAATAATTAAAAATGAGATATTCATAGCTCGTACTAGCAAGTTGGGATGTTTCATAATAATATTAAAACAATAAATGTGGTTATTTTGACAATGATGGGGAATTCATTTTGAACGACATGGTTAAAAATCTTTTTTTATGGCTTATCATTGCACTTGTTTTGGTGTCGGTATTTAGCAATTTTAACCCACACGCGGGCTCGGTTGATAAGGTCTCTTATTCTCAATTTCTAAAAGATCTTAAACAGGGCAGCGTACAAAGTGTGATGGTGGAAGATGATAAATTAATTCGTGGCGTCACAAAAAATAATCGAAGTTTTGTTACTTTTATGCCCCTGCCGGATTTTGCATTGTTGGATGAGTTGATAAAGCATAATGTTGATGTCAATGGTCAGGAAAAACAACAAGAAGGCTTTTTAATGCATCTTTTTGTTAATTGGTTTCCGATGTTTCTACTCATCGCTGTATGGGTATTCTTTATGCGCCAAATGCAAGGCGGCGGCGGAAAAGGTGCTATGTCTTTTGGTCGTTCTCGCGCTCGATTGTTGGGTGAGGATCAAGTTAAAGTCAATTTTTCAAATGTTGCTGGGGTTGATGAAGCCAAAGAGGAAGTGAAAGAATTGGTTGATTTCTTGAGAGAACCCACAAAGTTCCAAAAATTAGGTGGGCGTATTCCTCGAGGTGTTTTATTGGTCGGATCGCCTGGAACAGGTAAAACTTTGTTAGCTAAAGCGGTGGCTGGTGAAGCCAAAGTGCCTTTTTTTACAATCTCTGGGTCAGATTTTGTGGAAATGTTTGTAGGTGTCGGTGCTTCTCGTGTTCGCGATATGTTTGACCAAGCAAAAAAACAGGCGCCATGTATTATTTTTATTGATGAAATTGATGCTGTTGGACGTCATCGCGGCGCTGGGTTAGGTGGTGGGCATGATGAACGAGAACAAACATTAAATCAACTGTTGGTTGAAATGGATGGATTTGAAGGGAATGAAGGTGTAATTGTCATCGCAGCAACTAATCGACCAGATGTATTAGATCCTGCATTGTTAAGACCGGGGCGTTTTGATCGCCAAGTCGTCGTTCCTTTACCCGATATTCGTGGACGGGAACAAATCTTACAAGTCCATATGCAAGCTGTTCCTATAGACAAAGATGTCAATGTACTCAGCATTGCTCGAGGAACCCCGGGTTTTTCTGGAGCAGATTTGGCAAATTTAGTCAATGAAGCCGCTTTGTTTGCTGCGCGCGCCAATAAAAAGAAAGTGGACATGCTGGAGATGGATAAAGCCAAAGATAAAATTATGATGGGCGCAGAGCGACGCTCAATGGTCATGGATGATCAGGAGAAAAAATTAACGGCTTACCACGAAGCAGGGCATGCGATTGTTGGTTTAAAAGTTCCCGAGCATGACCCTGTTTATAAAGTCACGATCATTCCGCGTGGCCGGGCACTTGGTGTAACAATGTTTTTACCCGAACAAGATAGGTACAGTCATACGCGCCAACGGTTAGAAAGCCAGCTTGCAAGTATGTTTGGTGGCAGAGTTGCGGAAGAGCTTATCTTTGGTGATATGGGTGTTACAACCGGTGCTTCGAATGATATTGCGCGTGCCACAGAAATTGCTCGAAAAATGGTGACCTCCTGGGGATTATCGGCTTTGGGGCCGCGTGCATTTGGCCAAGAGGAGGGTGAGGTATTTCTAGGTCGCTCTGTTCAGCAAAGTAAAGAAATGTCAGATACGACAGCAGACCATATTGATAAGGAAGTACAAGCGATTGTTGATAGAAACTACAAGAAAGCAAAAGATATTCTGAAGAAGAATATGGACAAATTACATTTGATGGCAGATTTTTTAATTAAATTTGAGACAATTGATTTTCCACAAATTCAAAAAATCATGTCAGGAGAGCTTAAACATGTACCAAATGATATTGGAACGTCAACCTATGTCGAAACAAATTCAGAAGGCTTGGATGTGATTGCCAGACAAGCCAAGAAAAATAAGAAATCAACACCACCTGTTGTTGAAGAGTAGTATTGTAATTTACTTAAATGGATGCGCATCAATTTAAAAATTGGCTTGCTGGTTATCAAAGAGAAAACATAATTTCGCCATTGATAATGGGCATTGCCAATGCTACACCGGACTCATTTTCTGATGGGTGCGTCAGTATCACAATCGTGCAAATGGTTGAAAAGATCATGACAATGATAAGCGATGGTGCGGATATTATTGATATTGGCGGGGAATCAACAAGACCCGGCGCCCGGCCCGTTCCGCTAGACGAAGAATTAAAGCGTGTCATTCCCCTTATCAAATCCTTAAGACAAGAAACCAATGTTTGTATTTCTGTCGATACATATAAGTCTGAAGTGATGAAAGCAGCCCTAGATGCAGGGGCAAATATGATTAATGATGTCAATGGATTGCGCTGTCCTGAAGCGCTAAAGGTGATGGTATCTTACCAGGTACCTGTTTGTGTGATGCATATGAGGGGAAGACCGCAAACTATGCAAAATCAATTAAGTGAAGAAATGGATATGGTGATGTTGATTAATCAATTTTTTCAGCAGAAAGTCCATGAATTGTTAGATAAAGGAATACAACTTGAAAATATCATTATTGATCCTGGTATTGGATTTGGAAAAACATTTCAACAAAACATTAATATTATCCATCATCTAGATAAGTTTTTGGTTCATAAATGTCCATTGCTACTCGGTGTTTCTAGAAAAAGTATGATAGGATATGCATTAAATCGCCCGGTAAACGAACGCTTATATGGCTCTCTCGCTTCAAATGTTTTTGGATTTTTAAATGGGGCTAAAATATTTAGAACACATGATGTACGAGCAACTAAGGATGCGATTACCATGGCAGACATATTGAATAATTTTAAAAGTCTTTAGGAACTTTGGATGAATAAAAAATATTTTGGAACAGATGGAATTCGTGGTCATGTCGGAGGCACAGTGATTCACCCAGAGTTTATGTTAAGGTTGGGCTGGGCACTTGGTCGTGTTTTGGGACAAAACCAGCGGAAAAAAGTCTTGATTGGTAAAGACACACGGATATCAGGATATATGATTGAATCAGCACTCGAGGCAGGATTGTCTGCGGCTGGTGTCGATGTTCGCCTGTTGGGGCCAATGCCTACCCCTGCAATCGCATATTTAACACAAACCTTTCGAGCCAGTGCAGGTGTGGTTATCAGCGCGTCGCATAATCCATTTGAAGACAATGGCATTAAATTCTTTGATGCGAACGGCGGTAAATTCCCTGACGAAATGGAGTTGGCAATTGAAAAGGAACTTTCAAAGCCATTTGACTTGGTTCCCTCATCTGCGCTAGGAAAAGCAAGTCGCATTCCTGATGCTTCTGGAAGATATATCGAGTTTTGTAAATCGACGATTCCGTCCTTGACAAGGTTACATGGTGTAAAAATTGTGATTGATTGTGCCAATGGAGCAACTTATCATATTGCACCAAATGTATTTCGTGAGTTGGGTGCAGAAGTCATTGTGATTGCTGATAGACCCGATGGTTTTAATATCAATAAAGAATGTGGTTCAACACATCCGGAAAAACTAAGACAACAGGTTTTAGAGCATCAAGCTGATGTTGGTTTGGCATTTGATGGTGATGGCGATAGGATTATCATGGTTGATCACAACGGTCAAATTGTCAATGGCGATGGCTTGTTGTATTTGATTGCGATGGAGCGACATCAAAAAAACCGACTACATGGTGGTATCGTCGGGACATTAATGTCGAATATGGGATTGGAGTTAAAATTAAAATCCATGAATGTGCCATTCATCAGAACAAATGTTGGCGATAGATATGTTTTATCAGCACTCAAAGAACAAAATTGGAAAATTGGTGGAGAAACTTCGGGACATATCGTTTGCCTAGACAAAACAACAACCGGAGATGGTATTATATCAGCACTTCAAGTCTTATCGCATATGGTGCATGAACAGCAATCTTTGGCCGACTTAATGAATACCATCAATTTGTTCCCACAAGTATTATTAAATATAAAAACCGAAGATTCACATCAATTAATGAATAATCCGCAAATTAAACGTGAATTTGAAAAGCATTCTTCAGAACTTGAGGGCCGAGGTCGCATACTTGTTCGACCATCTGGAACCGAACCACTGTTAAGAATTTTGCTTGAAGGTGAAGATGAAAATGAAATCAATCACCGGCGCATCGAGATTGAGCAAGTTATTGGACAACAGGGACCTATCTCATAAGGAATTATAATGACGGTTAAAAAAAAATGGGTCATGGCAAATTGGAAGATGAATGGTTCCTTGGAAATGACTGAGGACTATATTAAGCAATTAAATGGTTTACATCTTCAGGATAATCATACCGAGATAGTGATTTTCCCCCCAGCGATTTATTTGCAGATGTTTCAACATCAATTAAACAATCATATCTGTAAGTATGGAGCTCAAAACGTGCACTCAGAAGCGAAAGGAGCATACACTGGAGAGTTGTCTGCTGACATGTTAAAAGCCTTTGGATGTGATTACGTATTGGTTGGACATTCTGAACGACGACATGTTTTCGGAGAAGATGATATTTTTATAGCAAAAAAATTCCACAATATAAAAAGTCATGATATGATACCTGTGATTTGCATTGGAGAGACGCTGAGCGAATATCAAACAGGAAAAACGAAGTCGGTTTTGGAACGTCAGTTACAGAGTTTAAATCACGATTTACAATCTTGCATTATTGCTTATGAGCCTGTTTGGGCTATAGGTACGGGACTGCGCCCAACAAATCAAGAATTAGAAAAAACATTTAACGATATTAAAGAAATCATCATAAAATTAAATGTTAAATATAAAGATGTTCCGATGTTGTATGGTGGTAGTGTTACAGCAGAGAATATTAAGACAATTATGAGTATAGATGCTTGCCAAGGCGTTTTGGTTGGAGGAGCATCATTAGATATAACACAAATGTTGGAAATCATAGAATGTATCACTTATTGTTAATATTACATCTTATTGTTGCGGTTATGCTGATTGTATTGGTTTTAATTCAGCAAGGCAAAGGATCTGAAATGGGTGCCGCCTTTGGTTCAGGTGCATCTGCAACAGTATTTGGAAGCCAAGGAACAGGTGGCTTCTTATTTAAGTTAACAGGCTTTTTATTATTAACTTTTTTTGCGACAAGCTTGCTATTGTCGGCCTCTGTGTCGTACAATCAACACAGCTTAAAACAAGGTCAACAAACACCTTTTGAAGTAGAGCAATCGAATAAAAAAATACTTCCAGTACCGCAATCTTCATAAGAACAAATGAGGTTTTGGAAGACTCTGTAAGTGTGTAATGCCGAAGTGGTGGAATTGGTAGACACGCCGTCTTGAGGGGGCGGTGGAGAAATCCGTGCCGGTTCGAGTCCGGCCTTCGGTACCATTTTTTGAACTTAAATTGCGAATAAGTTTAGGAGCACTATGCTAACCGACTATCTATTTATTTTGATTTTTATTGTAATGGCTGGTGCTTTAGGCGCTATATTAATGATTTTTGCAAGGGTTGTTGCAACAGCAAAACCTAATGCAGAAAAAAATTCTCCCTATGAGTGTGGATTCCCCGCATTTGAATCAGCGCATATCCCAGCCGATGTGCGATTTTATCTTGTAGCTATTTTGTTTATTATTTTTGATCTAGAAACAGCATTCTTTTTCCCTTGGGCCGTAGTTTTGAGAAAAGTCTCATGGGTCGGTTTTACATCAATGATGGTGTTTCTTGGGATCCTTGTGGTTGGTTTCATTTATGAATGGAAAAAAGGAGCTCTTGAATGGGAATAAAAGAAACATTGTCGGAGCATGTGAATTTCCAAAAAGAAGGGTTTTTAACCACCTCTGTTGAAAAATTAGTAGGTTGGGCACAAAGTGGTTCTTTATGGCCGATGACATTTGGATTAGCTTGCTGCGCTGTAGAAATGATGCATGCAGGAGCAGCGCGATATGACCTTGATAGATTTGGTATGATTTTTCGACCTAGTCCGCGGCAATCAGATGTCATGATCGTTGCAGGTACTTTATGTAATAAAATGGCACCAGCGTTACGCAAGGTTTATGATCAAATGGCTGAGCCTCGGTGGGTCATCTCAATGGGGTCATGCGCGAATGGTGGTGGTTATTATCACTATTCTTATTCTGTTGTGCGTGGATGTGATAGAATTGTTCCAGTGGATATTTATGTTCCTGGCTGTCCTCCAACTGCTGAGGCTTTATTGTATGGCATTATTCAGTTGCAAAATAAACTACGCCATCGTTCAATTATTGAAATTTAACCCAAGACGATTGAGGAAACCATGGTGCTCAATTCCGCTATCATTGATAGATTAACACTAGAAAATTTAGGATTTCCTGTGACTTCATATGAGGCCTACGGGGAATTAAATATAGAATGTTCTGTGGAACATATTTTGAATCTGCTAAATGTTCTTAAAACCAAAAAGCCATTTTTATTTGATATGCTTATCGATATCTGTGCTGTCGATTATTTGAACTTTGGTGAATATGATTGGGAAACAGATTCTGCAACTGAATGTGGTTTTTCAAGAGGTGTTGATGCACAAACCAGTGAAACGCAGGTCAAAAATCAGCCCCGTTTTGCTGTTGTTTATCACTTATTGTCAATTAAAAACAATCTCAGATGTCGTGTGAAAGTGTACATGGATGAATCAAATTTATCGATTCCTTCCGTAACTCCTATTTGGGATGGTGCAAATTGGTTCGAGCGAGAGACTTATGATATGTACGGGATTTTATTTGATGGACATCCTGATTTAAGACGCTTGTTGACTGATTACGGTTTTATTGGTCATCCATTCCGTAAGGATTTCCCCCTAAGTGGGCATGTTGAGATGAGATATGATGCAACATTAAAGCGTGTTGTCTATGAACCCGTGGACATTGAGCCACGTGTGCTTGTTCCTAAAGTGATACGAAAAGATAACCGTTATCTCGGTCAAAAAGAGGGTAACTGATGGAATTACAAAATTATACATTGAACTTTGGTCCTCAACATCCAGCAGCGCATGGTGTTTTACGATTGGTTTTAGAACTTGAAGGTGAAACAATTGTACGTGCGGATCCACACATTGGATTATTACATCGTGGAACTGAAAAGTTAGTTGAAACGAAACCATATATTCAAAATATTGGTTATATGGATAGACTCGATTACGTTTCAATGATGTGTAACGAGCATGCCTACGTTCAAGCGATAGAAAAATTACTTGGCATTGAGGCGCCTATTCGAGCACAGTATATTCGAACCATGTTTGATGAAATTACACGTATTCTTAATCATTTATTATGGTTAGGTGCAACGGCACTTGATATTGGTGCGATGAGTGTCTTTTTATACTGCTTCCGAGAACGAGAAGATTTATTTGATTGTTATGAGGCTGTTTCAGGTGCTCGAATGCACGCGAAATATTATCGGCCAGGTGGCGTTGCTCGTGATTTACCAGATCAAATGCCTCAGTATCAAGCCTCAAAGTGGCACAGCGAACGTGAAGTCGACAAAATGAATGAACACCGACATGGATCCCTGTTAGATTTTATATGGGCCTTCACCGAGAGATTCCCTAAATATGTCGATGAATATGAAACCTTATTGACAGATAATCGAATCTGGAAACAACGAACAGTTGATATTGGTGTAGTATCACCTGAGCAAGCTATTGCCTGGGGATTTACAGGTCCTATGTTAAGAGGATCGGGCGTGGAATGGGATCTTCGAAAAAAACAACCTTACGCTGCTTATGCCAATGTTGATTTTGATATCCCTGTTGGTCGAACAGGTGACTGCTATGATAGATATTTGGTACGCGTTGAAGAAATGAGACAATCTAATCGAATCATTCGTCAATGTATTGAATGGTTAAAGAATAACCCCGGGGATGTTAAACTGAAAGACTACAAAATAGTGCCACCATCTCGTGAACTGATGAAAAATGATATGGAAGCGATGATACATCACTTCAAATTATATACGGAAGGCTTTTGTTTACCCGTTGGTGAAGTCTATACAGCTGTTGAAGCACCAAAAGGTGAATTTGGAATATATTTAGTTTCTGATGGGGCCAATAAGCCTTATCGTATGAAAATTCGAGCGCCGGGATTTGCGCATTTGTCAGGCTATGATGAAATGGTAAGAGGTCATATGCTAGCTGATGGTGTTGCGATTCTAGCGAGTCAGGATATTGTATTTGGTGAAATTGACCGATAATTGTCGAGTCATGCTTAAAAGAGTGAATGTAAAACATGACAGAAACCTTAAATAAAACACTAAAAGATTTAATTTCTAAGCAGGGTTTGAGCGAAATTGACGCCAATATTAAAAAATATCCTGCTGATAATAAACAGTCTGCAGTGATGAGGGCATTAACAATTGTTCAAGAAGAGAAAAATCATCTTACTGAAGAATTGATGAATGCTGTTGCAAAATATTTAGAAATGCCTACGATTGCGGTCTATGAAGTCGCAACGTTTTATAGTATGTATGAACATGAGCCGGTCGGTGAAAATTTGATTAATGTATGTCGTTCAATTTCTTGCTATTTGCGCGGTTCAGATGAAATCATTAAAACATTAGAAAATCATCTCGGTGTAAAATGTGGTGGAACATCGGCTGACGGCAAATTTACTTTAAAGAAAGCAGAATGTTTGGGTGCTTGCGTGCATGCACCTATGATGCAAATTAATCAGAAATATCATGAAAATTTAACAACTGAAAACGTTCAGGATATTATCGATTCATATCAATAAATACTAAATTAAAAAGTCTGAACATGACTTTTACGGAGTTGAAAAATCATGGTGGAAATTAACCAAGTATGTTATAGAACATTAAACCTACCAGATCCAAATTCTCTCGAGACCTATGTCAAACTTGGTGGATATAAAGTTTGGACGAAAATATTAAAGGAACAAACACCGCCACAAGATATCATCCAACAACTCAAAACAAGTGGATTGAGAGGGCGAGGTGGTGCAGGTTTCCCAACAGGTTTAAAGTGGAGCTTTCTTAATCGGAATACACCTGGTCAAAAGTATGTTGTTTGTAATTCTGATGAGGGAGAACCTGGCACATGTAAAGATCGCGATATTATGCGCTATAATCCTCATCAATTGATTGAAGGGATGGCAATTGCAGGTTATGTGATGAATGCAACGGTGGGGTATAACTATATCCGTGGCGAATTCTGGGAGCCCTATTTGTCAGTTGAAAAGGCTCTTAAAGAAGCTTACGAAGCTGGATACTTAGGAAAAAATATTCAAAAATCTGGTTTTGACTTCGATTTATATCAACATTTAGGCGCCGGTGCATACATTTGTGGCGAAGAAACTGCACTCCTCAATTCCATTGAAGGGAAGAAAGGTATGCCTCGTTTTAAACCGCCTTTTCCAGCAAATTTTGGGTTATACGGAAAGCCTACGACCGTCAATAATACCGAGACTTTTGCATCTGTCCCAATGATTTTAGAAAAGGGTGGAGAATGGTTTTCCGCGCTTGGAAAGCCAAATAATGGTGGTACAAAATGTTTTTGTATCAGTGGGCATGTTAAAAAGCCAACAAATGTTGAAGTGCCGTTGGGCACTCCATTTGCAGAACTATTAGCTTATGCCGGGGGTTTATACTCAGGTCGAAAGCTAAAAGCAGTCATTCCTGGCGGTACGTCAATGCCGGTTGTACCTGGAGATGTCATGATGAACCTAAATATGGATTACGATAGCATCCAATCGGTTGGTTCTGGCTTGGGTTCAGGAGCTATCATTGTTATGGATGATTCTACATGTATGGTTAATGCACTATATCGTATTGCTGAGTTCTATGATCATGAATCATGTGGACAGTGCACGCCATGTCGAGAGGGTACCGGCTGGATGCGTCGTATTTTAAAACGTATTGTAGAAGGTCAAGGAGAACGCTCGGATTTAGACCAACTGGTCAATGTTGCAAATAATATTGAAGGTCGAACAATTTGTGCGTTTGGGGAAGCAGCCGCTTGGCCCGTACAAAGTTTTGTAAAACATTTTTATCACGAATTTGAACATTTTATTATTCACAAACGTTCAATAGTGGCAGCTTAATAGGTGCGAACCATGGCAACAATAGAAATTGATGGTAAAACATTTGAAGTAGAAAATGGAAAGATGATAATTGAGGTTGCAGATGAAGCTGGAATACATATTCCACGATTCTGTTACCATAAAAAATTATCGGTCGCTGCCAACTGTAGAATGTGTTTGGTGGAAATCGAAAATAGTAAAAAAACAGTTCCTGCTTGTGCAACCCCAATTAGCCATGGAATGAAAGTTTTTACTCAATCAGAGATGGCGTTAAAATCCCAAAAAATCGTAATGGAATTTCTGCTCATTAATCACCCCTTGGACTGTCCGATTTGCGACCAGGGTGGCGAGTGTGAGTTACAAGATGTTTCCATGGGTTTTGGTGGAGATGCTAGTCATTATGAAGAATCCAAGCGCGCTGTTGACGATACAAAATTAGGTACTCTTGTTGCAACCGAAATGACAAGATGCATTCATTGCACAAGATGTGTTCGTTTTGGAGAAGAAATCGCAGGATTGCGAGAAATGGGAGCGCCATTCCGCGGAGAAGATGTCCATATTGGAACCTACGTTGAAAAAAGTCTTCGTTCTGAAGTATCAGGGAACATTATTGATTTATGCCCTGTGGGCGCATTGACATCAAAACCCTATCGTTACACTGCTCGATCTTGGGAATTAGAACAGTTTCCGAGTATTGCACCTCATGATTGTTTAGGCTCAAACGTTCACCTACACGTGCGTCGAGGGCAATTAATGCGGGTAGTGCCTCGCGAAAATGACATGATCAATGAAACCTGGTTATCTGACCGTGATAGATTCTCATATACCGGGAATTATTCTAAAAATCGTTTAGCGCACCCCATGATTAAGCAAAATGGAAAGTGGAAAACGGTTGATTGGTCTGCAGCGCTCAATTATGCAACATCACAGATAGGCGAGCATTTAGCACACCATGGTGCAAAATCAGCAGCGGCCCTTGCGCATCCGTCCTCAACAACAGAAGAAATGTACTTGATGCAAAAATGGATGAGGTCACTAAAAATATCGAATATGGATTTCCGTTTGAAACAAAACGATTATCGATTGGATGAACATGGTCATGCTGAAATAGAAAATACACTGAAATACGCTGAGATTGAAAATCAGCAACACGTTTTTTTATGTGGAACCCAAATTCATCGTGAAGTACCTTTAGCGGCCTTAAAAATTCGCAAAGCCGCTTTAAATGGCGCAGTCATTTCTTCATTAAACATGGCGCATTATGAATTTCCGTTTGATGTAGAACATGAACTCGTCGATGAGCCCATGGCGTTTGAACAGCATATTTTTGCAATTTTAGCTGCATGCAAACCCAATTTGAAAGATATTCCTGAATCATTGAAGGGCTTATTAGACCATGCCAATGTGACTACACAACATAAGGTGATTGCTAAACAATTGTCTCAGGAAAATGCTGTTATTGTAACAGGTATCATTTTTGAATCTCATCCTCATTATGCTGTATTAAGACAAGCAATGTCTTATATTGCGAGTACGACGGGTGCTCAATGGATTCATTTAACATTGGGAGCCAATGCAAATGGTGCATGGACTGCAGGACTCGTTCCTCATTATGGTCCTAAACATCAAAAAATTAAAAAAGCAGGTCTGAATGCAAGTGAGATGTTATCCAAAAAATTAAAAGTTTACATTTTAAATGGAATTGATCCGGCATTTGATTTTGATAACTCAAATATTGCAATGGATGCTTTTAGAAAAGCAGAATTTGTGCTTGCCTTTAGTGCTTTTAAAACCCCAGAGCTAATGGATATTGCCGATGTTATCCTACCTATAACAACATTTGCAGAAACCTCAGGTACTTATATTAATCTTGATGGTGCATGGCAGTCTTTTGGTGGTGCAGCAAAACCATTTGAACAAGCACGACCAGCATGGAAGGTTATTCGGGTTTTAGCGAATTTATCACATTGCGAAGGTTTTGATTATCATTCATCACAGGAAATTTTGGATGAATTGAAAGCCCTTCCAGCTGGAGAAATTCAAGAAAACCGAGATACTTTTGAGTTTCCAAAAGCAAATGTTGAAACTGGAAAACATTTATATATGGTCAATGAAATTCCCTTATACGGAACGGACATGTTGGTTAGAGAATCCCAAGCTTTAAAAAATGCGGGTTCTGCTGATGGTTTTGTGATGCGAGTCAATTCTGAAGTGGCTATAAAATTTAATTTGAGTAATGAAGCTACTGTAACTCAACATCATAATAAGTTAACATTGCCAATAGAGATTGATGATCGACTTCATCCAAATGTAGTCGTTCTTCCAGCAGTTTGCAGCAGTGTGACTGGACTAGGTAGTTGTTTTTCTGCGGTAACGATTAAGTAGTTACCGATGTTTATAGGTATTTAATAAAAAAGGTAATGCAATATGCTTTATGATTTAGCCACATTACTTTGGGTAATCATTAAAATTACTGTCATCGTTGTGCCATTGTTAATTATCGTTGCATTTTTAACATTGGCTGAGCGAAAAGTAATCGGATATATCCAATTACGTATTGGTCCCAATCGCGTTGGTTTTAGAGGAGTTCTACAACCTTTTGCCGATTTATTAAAAATGATTCAAAAGGAAATAATTATTCCCAATCTTTCGAATAAATATTTATTTGTGGTTGCTCCACTTTTATCTTTAATACCCGCCCTGGCAGCATGGGCAGTTATTCCATTCGAACAGGGTATAGTATTATCGAATATCAATGCAGGTGTTTTATTTCTATTCACCATGAGTTCGTTAGGGGTTTATGGCGTCTTAATTTCAGGATGGGCCTCAAACTCTAAATATGCAATGTTAGGAGCATTACGTAGTGCAGCGCAAACGATATCTTATGAAATTGCAATGGGATTCGCATTGGTAGGCGTTTTAATCGCTGCGGGGTCTATGAATATTACAGAAATTGTTAATTCGCAGCAGGGCGGAATTTTGCATTGGTGGTTTGTACCACTACTTCCATTATTCATGGTTTTTTGGATTGCCGGTATCGCAGAAACGAATCGAGCACCATTTGACCTTGCAGAAGGCGAATCAGAAATTGTGGCTGGATTTCATGTTGAATATTCATCTGTAGGTTTTGCAATATTTTTTATGGCCGAATATGCCAATATGATTTTAATATCAGCGATTATGGCACTATTATTTATGGGCGGCTGGTTATCTCCATTTGAAGGTTCTCCGTTCTTTGAAAACATTTTTTGGGTAGTTCCCGGATTTGTTTGGCTATTGTTAAAAATTAGTTTGTTCTTATTTGTATATCTATGGGTTAGAGCAACGCTCCCAAGATATCGATATGATCAACTGATGCAGTTGGGTTGGAAGGTATTAATTCCAGTAACGATATTCTGGCTTGTCGTAACCGCAACGCTGGTTATGTTAAAAGCTCCAATTTGGTTTAATCATTAATTACGAGCAGGAAAATGAAAAAAATTTGGTCTCATATACGTCATTATCTGCATAGCTTTTTGTTGATAGATATTCTCAAAGGATTACGGTTAACAGGTAAGTATTTTTTTGCAAAAAAAATAACAGTACAGTTTCCTGAGGAACAAACCCCATTATCACCCCGATTTAGAGGGATGTTGGCATTAAGAAGATATCCTAACGGCGAAGAAAGATGTATCGCATGTAAACTATGCGAAGCGACATGCCCCGCATTGGCGATTACGATTGAATCAGAGCCACGCGAAGATGGATCACGAAGAACAACTCGATATGACATTGATATGTTTAAGTGTATTAATTGCGGACTGTGTGAGGAATCTTGTCCTGTTGACTCCATTGTTGTCACGCCCATTCAGCATTACCACATGGATGAAAGAGGTCAAAATATCATGACCAAAGAAAAACTTCTTGCTATCGGCGATATGATGGAAAGCAAACTTGCTGCAGATCGTCTAGCCGACCAAAAATATCGTTAAGGGTAATGATTTTATGAGACAATATTTATTTCAGATCGTTTTTTATCTCAGTTCCTTTTTAGCCATTTTAGGAGCTGGTGCAGTCGTTTTGCAAAAAAATACCGTGAGGGCTGTGCTCTCTCTAGTATTTAGTTTCTTTATGATTGCCATCATATGGATGATGTCAAATGCAGAGTTTTTATCATTGGTTTTGGTCTTGGTTTACGTCGGAGCAGTGATGACGCTGTTTTTATTCGTCGTGATGATGATCAATGTTGATGAAGAAATCGCAACACCTTTTCCAAAACGTTACTATATGCTTGCCATCGGGTTTATGATGTTATTATTAGGTCTTCTAGGATATGTTATGCCTAAAGATTTGATGATTCATTCTTCTTCAACTAGCAATATAGTTCAAATGACAACCGAAACATTGGGACAATATTTATATATTGATTATGTTGCCATATTAGAGATAACAGCATTGCTTTTACTCGTCGCTATTGTTGCAGCAATTACCTTGGTACATCGTGGGCCTCGGAATATTAAGCGTCAAAAGATTAAAAATCAGATCATGGTTAGAAAATCGAATCGCTTAAAAATTGTAAAAATGCAAACTGTTAAAAATAAATAAAGAGAAATATAATGATACCCATTTCACACTATATGATATTAAGTACAATATTATTTGCCTTAGGACTGATTGGCGTTATTATCAATCGCAAGCAAATTATTTTGGTTTTAGTTTGTGTTGAGATCCTACTAATGGCGGTAAACACAAATTTTATTGCATTTTCGAATATGCATCATCAGCTTCAAGGGCAGATTTTCGTATTTTTTATTTTAGCTGTTGCAGCAGCTGAAGCTGCCATTGGTTTAGCGATTGTCATGTTGCTTTATAGAAATAAAGGCAACTTAAGTATGTTAAATATGAATCTGTTGAAAGGATAAGCTACTGTGAATATCAAGTTACTCACTGAAATATGTGTATTTACACCCTTGTTCGGAAGTATTATTGCTGGTTTTTTTAGAAAATACATTGGAAGAATTGGGGCACATAGTGTCACGATTCTTGGATTGGCAATATCGCTTATTGCTGCCATTTGCATAGGTGCTGAATTAAGCAATATTCCTGGCAATAGCGTCTCGTTTCATTTGTATACATTTGTGAGTGGAGGTAATTTATTCCCATATGTGTTACATATCGGCTTTTTAATTGATCCATTAACCGTATTGATGCTACTGGTGGTGACATTTATTTCTTTATTGGTTCATATATATAGTATCGGATACATGCACGATGATGATGGTTATCAACGATTTTTTAGTTATATCTCATTATTTACATTCATGATGTTGATGCTGGTCACATCGAATAACTTTCTCCAATTATTTTTTGGATGGGAAGGTGTTGGCCTTGTTTCTTATCTCTTAATTGGATTTTGGTATAACCGTGAATCAGCAAATCAGGGAAGCTTAAAAGCATTTTTAGTCAATCGATTTGGAGACTTTGGTTTTATTTTGGGCATTGGTTTGGTTCTAGTCAACGTGGGCTCACTTGACTACAGTGCATTATTTGCTTCGCACATGGATATCATCCATCAAAAAGTATCGTTGGGCTTTGGCTATGAAGTTTCGCTTGTAACCCTTATTTGTATATTATTGTTTATCGGTGCGATGGGTAAGTCAGCACAGGTACCGCTACATGTCTGGTTACCAGAATCGATGGAAGGTCCAACACCAATTTCGGCACTCATTCATGCGGCAACGATGGTCACAGCAGGTATATTTATGGTGGCTCGATTATCACCTCTTTTTGAAATGAGTCCTACTGCGCGATCATTTATATTGGTCATTGGCGCAACTGGTGCATTATTTATGGGTTTAATTGGTATTGTTATGAACGATATCAAGCGCGTTGTTGCGTATTCTACGCTATCACAGCTAGGCTATATGATGGTTGGGTTGGGCGCGTCAGCCTATTCTGTTGGCGTGTTTCATTTGTTAACGCATGCATGCTTTAAAGCCTTACTATTCTTAGGTGCAGGCTCTGTTATCATCGGTATGCACCATGAACAAGACATGCAAAAAATGGGTGGGTTAAAAGAAAAAATGCCCATTACATTTGCAACTTACGTGATTGGCTCCCTCGCTTTATGCGCATTTCCACCTTTTGCGGGCTTTTTCTCGAAAGATAGTATTATCAGTGCAGTACATTATGCCGTTATTCCTGGTCATGTTTATGCTTACTGGTGCGTAACAATTGGTGCGGGTGTTACAGCATTTTATACCTTTAGAAGCCTATTTTTAACTTTTTATGGAAAATTTAGAGGTGATCAACATACTTGGGAACATGTTCATGAATCGCCTTCAGTGGTCTGGGTTCCACTCGTTTTATTAGCAATTCCATCTGTAGTGATTGGATGGATATTATATGCGCCGATGGTTCTAGAAAACCCAGGATTTTTGGGTCAGGCAGTCGCACATGTGTCTGTGCATGATCTTCCAAAGGGCCCATTAAGCGCTATCTGGGAAGGTATTATGGAACTCCCTTTCTCGTTCAGTATTCTTGGTGCAGCATTAGCTTGGGTTTGTTATATTCAACGACCAGCATTGCCCAAAAAATTGATGGAGATATTTCATATTTTCTATCAGTTGCTCATTAATAAATTTGGCTTTGATATCTTTAATGACTGGTTTTGGGTGAAAGGTTCTCGAAAACTAGGGAATGTCTTTTTTAATTTCTTTGACCAGAAAGTCATTGATGGAACTGCTGTTGTCGGAACAGCGAAAGTCGTCGGTCGTATTGCAGCAGTCGTTCGAAATGTGCAATCGGGATATTTATATCACTATTTAGCAATGATGATTTTCGGGCTAATCGTGATTTTAGTTTGGTTTTTGCTGATTTAGGCACTAAGGATTAATATATGTTAAATCTATTAAATATTCTCATTTGGATGCCCATTATCATTGGGGCGATAATGCTATCCTCATCCAAATTTTTAAAGCCGTTGATGTCAAAACTGTTATCAATATTTAGCGTAATGATTTGTTTAGGAATAGCTGTTTATTTGATGCTTCAATTTAATGTGCATCAGTCCGAGATGCAATTTCAAATAGACTTGCCATGGATATCGATGCTAAACATTCGATATCATCTCGGTGTTGATGGATTATCTTTGATTTTAATTACCTTAAGTATATTTACCAACGTCATCGTTATCCTTTCAACATGGAATAGTATTCAATCTCGTGTTACAACCTATTTATCCTGCTTTTTAATTTTACAAGGATTATTGGTTGGCGTTTTTTCAGCGATGGACTCTATTTTATTTTACATATTCTGGGAGGCAACACTAATTCCGATGTACTTAATCATTGGAATCTGGGGCTCAGATAGACGAATATATGCTGCAATCAAATTCTTTTTATATACATTTCTAGGTTCTGTCTTAATGTTGGCAGCACTTATCTATGTTGCTTATCAAACAGGTTCATTTGATATTCAAGCGATGTATGCAGCTCCTTTAACATTATTTGCGCAAAATTTAATCTTTTTTGCATTCTTTTTGGCATTTGCAATTAAGATCCCGATGTTCCCCGTTCATACATGGTTGCCTGATGCGCATACTGAAGCACCTGCGGGGGGCTCAATTATGCTGGCAGCAATATTATTAAAACTAGGGGGTTATGGATTTTTAANNTTCTTTACCCATGGTGCCGGATGCTTGTCATTTCTTTGCAAAATCAATGGTGGCTTTATCATTAATTGCCGTGATTTACATTGGACTGATTGCGATAGTTCAGAAAGACATGAAAAAACTCATTGCTTATTCTTCAATATCGCACATGGGATTTGTTACATTAGGGCTATTTGGTATTTTCTTATTGCCTATCGATAATACTATACAAGGTGCATCTATTTTATTAGAAGGCGCTGTCATTATCATGATCTCACATGCTTTTGTATCCAGTGGCATGTTTGCTGGGGTTGGTTATATCTACGATAGAATGCATACTCGAATGATAGATGATTTTGGTGGAATCGTTCATAGTATGCCCCGTTATTCAAGCTTCTTAATGTTATTTGCCATGGCGAATGCAGGTCTTCCAGGGACATCTGGATTTATTGGCGAGTTCATGGTCATTTTAGGTAGCATGCACATCAATTTTTGGGTTGCATTTTTAGCGGCATCAACATTAATCTTGGGAGCAGCTTATACTCTGTGGATGTATAAACGAGTCATTTTTGGTGCTGTTAAAAATAATCATGTTGCTGAACTAAAAGATTTAATGAGTTATGAATTCATTTCATTCTTATTATTAGCAGTTTTTGTCATTCTGCTCGGCGTGTATCCGAATTGGCTGTTCGCCTATATTCATCAATCGATACATGATGTCTTAATGCTTGCGTATAAAACAAAAATTTAAGGGTTGAAAGTTATGTTAAATCTAGCGGCCTCATCAATGTTATCGACACCATTGTTTTCGGTGTTTGTTACATCTGTTGTAGTAATGTTGGGAGATTTATTTTTCCCTAAAAATCAAAGAATAACAGTATTTGCACTTATAGGAATTATGGTAGCATTCTTTTTTTGCATCCGGCTTTTCCCATTAAATTCGACCACCATGTGGGGCAATCAATTTATTGGTGACAATGCAACCTTTTTAATGCAAACGTTTATTCTTGGTAGTGTGGCATTATGTATTTTTTATGCATCATCTCGATTAAAAAATTTAGAGAGCTCTAGGGGCGATGTATTGTCTCTTTATCTATTTTCAACCATAGGAATGATGCTATTGGTTGCATCTAATACGATGTTATCGTTGTATATGAGCTTAGAATTAACATCATTGCCTTTATATGCATTGGTTGCCTCAGAGAGACATCATGGAAAATCTGTTGAGGCAGCAGTTAAATTCTTTGTAATGGGAGCAATTGCATCATCTTTTATATTATTTGGAATGTCATTGCTGTATGGCGTTTCAGGAACTTTAGATTTTGCCAGCATTGCATCATTTTTAAAAAATCCGAATACCAATCTAATGGTTTTATTTGGGATGATATTTATTATATCGGGAGCAGCCTTTAAGTTGGCATTGGTGCCGTTCCACATGTGGGCGCCCGATGTTTATGTGGGAGCCAATCCTGTAATGACTTTATTCCTAAGTGCTGCGCCAAAGATTGCTGGATTAGGTATATTTCTACGTTTATCGATGGCTGGATTGTTTGATGTTCTCCCACAGATACACATTGTCCTGGCGGTGATTGCAATTATATCAATTTTGCTCGGTAATTTAACGGCGATGGTTCAAACGGATTTACGTCGTTTGTTAGCTTACTCAACTATTGCACATATGGGATATGTAATTTTAGGCATGGTCGGCGGTGGTAAAGCAGGTCAAGCTGCGTCACTATTCTATATTTTAGTATATGCTGTTATGACGATTATAGCATTTGCAACGGTTCTTATTTCTAAGGATGAGAATGGGTATGTCTACCATGTTGCTGATTTAAAAGGTCTATCAAAGCGCTCTCCTTGGTTAGCAGCGATGCTGCTTATTGTGTTTCTTTCAATGGCAGGTATTCCACCGACAGTAGGTTTCCTAGCTAAGTTCCTGATCATTCGTTCAGTTGTCGATGCTGGCTTCTATGTCGTTGCATTTCTAGCCTTGATTTTTGCTGTTTTCGGCGCATTTTATTATTTGTCCTTAATTAAGAATATGTATTTTGAAAAACCTGACCAAGATGAACAGCCTATCAATGTTGCGTTTTCCCACAAAGTGATTTTTGTGATTCAGTCCTTATTGTTGTTAGTACTTGGCGTTCTTCCTGATTTGTTGATGAGCGCTTGCATACAATAGGTTTGTTATAAAATATATATATCATTAAAACATCGGCTTTATGCCGATGTTTTTTTATATCTTCTTTTGGTGAAAATATGAAACACGCTCATTGGGAGAGTCATGACTTTATTAACCAGTTAATTGAGCAGGTTCCAGCAGCTATATTTTGGAAGGATAAGAACTCTGTGTTCCTAGGTTGCAACCGATTCTTCGCTAATCTTGCTGCACTTGATGATCCAAGAGAGATAATTGGGAAAACCGACTTTGATTTGCCATGGGTTAAATATGAAGCATAACGTTATATTGCAGATGACCGTGATGTTATTGAGACGCAAAAACCTATACTTTATCATATGCGCCGTAAAACCACGTCCTTTAGGTCGTGGATATAAGGCGCAAAGTGTTAAAGCGGGGTTTGTTGCTGTTGAATATATTGTTTGATGATTTCAAGAGGTGCTCCTCCACAACTTGATGTGGTCAAGCAATTTTGTACAACCCAGTTAAGCAACTTTTTTCATTAAATCCCGATACTGATTTTCAAATTGATTCGGGCTCATATATCCCAAAGACGAATGCAATCTTTGGCTGTTATAAAACATCGTGATGTAATTCAAAATATCTTGTTTTGCCTCCTGTCTGGTTTGGTAATTGCGCCAATGAACCCGTTCCTCTTTCAGGCGCGCGAAGAAACTTTCATCAACACTGTTATCCCAACAATCACCTTTTCTGCTCATACTGCCGATAAAATGATTCTTGTTCAGAAGGCTCCGATATTGATTGCTGGCATATTGAGAGCCCCGGTCAGAATGAACAATCAAACCTGCTTCTGGTCTTCTTCGCCATGTCGCCATGGTCAATGCATTGCAAACAACATCGGCCCTCATTCTGGAGCTCATATCCCAGCCAACTACTTTTCTTGAAAACAAATCAATCATAACCGTTAGATATAACCAGCCTTCATGTGTCCAGATATAAGTGATTTGGGAAACATACGCTCGATCCGGTTCGCTCACCTGAAACTGTCGGTTTAAAATGTTTTCAAAAACAGGTTTTTTGTGGTCACTGTTTGTCGTTACCTTGTATTTTTTCTATATCGAACAAATACTTTCGCCTTTCGCATTAAAGAGCGTGTTTTTCTCCTGCCAATAGGATACGCCATTGCATTCAAGCTTTTTTTTATCCGACGTGTCCCATAAGTAAATTGGCTGGATTCAGCAATTTTTTTACCCAATATAGCAATTCATTGTGCTTCGGATCATCCGGTTTTGTTCTTTCCCTTAGTTGATGACTATAAAATCCAGAACGGGTGACGCCCAATAATTGACACATCATGTCAACAGAAAA
>DDPL01000006.1:0-9980 GCA_002342175.1 Legionellales bacterium UBA2469
TTTGAAAAAGTTTATCACGAATAAAGCCTCATGATGTTGGGAATTTTGGCTATCACAGCCATTTTTATTTATTTATTAGTGGCGTTGTTTCGACCTGATTTATTTTAGATGGACCTATGATTTTTTTTCTTCAATGGATATTCTTGCACATTTGTGTGCTTCTTCTCGCCTATCCTTTGGCATGGATAGCCTTTCAACTATTGCACAATAAAACCTTATTTGCGTTTGAGCGCTCTTTTTTTCAATGGTTACGTATCGATACATCGAGCATGAATTGGTATGTGTATTTACAAGCCTTTTTTCAATTTCAATTATTGGGGTGGTTAGTCTTTTATTTGCTTGCACGTTTACAAGAATTACATATTTCTCCATCTGAAGCCTTTCAACAAGCCTCAAGTTTTGTGACCAATACGAATTGGCAGATTTCTTATGGTGAAAACATGTGGTCCATGCCTTTGCGTTTATTGGGGGTATTTACACAAAATTTTGTTTCAGCCATGTCGGGGTTGGTGGTTCTGGTGGTATTTGCGCGCGCATGGCGTGCACAAACTGCCAATGATTTAGGAAACTTTTGGTTGGACATGTGGCGCGTGGGTGTATATTTATTTCTGCCAGTGAGCATTTTATTCTCGTTGCTCCTTGTTTCTCAAGGTGTTCCACAAAATTGGGATCAAAATAAAAAAATTGAGCAATATCAATCGATTTCAAAATTACAACAATCGATTCCGCTGGGACCTATTGCAACGGAGGTCTCGATTAAATTACTCGGCTCCAATGGTGGCAGTTATACCGCAGCCAATTCAGCCCATCCTTTGGAAAATCCAACACCTCTGACGCATTTGTTGGGCATGGTAGCCATGTTATTGTTTCCTGTTACTGGCTGTTTTTTATTTGCCCGAATGTATGGTGAACATCAACAAGGATGGGTGTTATGGGCCTTGATGTGGACGTTTGCAACACTTATGAGTTGGGGAGCGTATCAGGCCGAGGGATACCACCTTTTGGGTAAAGAATGGCGTATTGGGGTGGAGGGTACGGTCATGTGGCATGTGATCACGACGGCAACTGCTACAGGAGCAACGACAGCAATTATTGATCATTTTCAACCTTTAACCACAGGTTTTTATTTATTTCTCATTAACCTCGGAGAAATTGCTTTTGGTGGTGTTGGCATGGGGGTAGTGAATTTAATTTTTGTTTTGATGCTGACTGCGTTTATCATGTGTCTATTAACGGGAACTTCCCCTAATTTTTTACGAAAACCCCTGCCTTTGCATGTGATTAAATTAAACGTATTTTATATTATTTTCTGCCCATTAATGGTGTTATGGGTTTTATACCTTTTCATGAGTATCACCCATGGCGCACAGTCTAGTCAATTTCCATCTGCTTATCTCATCGTCAACTGGTGGTATGCCTTGTCGAGTTGGTTAAATAACAATGGCAGTGGTTTAACCGGTTATGCTCCTTTGGGAGATGGAATGAAATATTTAAGTGGTATTTTAATGTTGTTGGGACGTTTTATCCCAATAGCTATGGTATTTGCAGTGGCAGGTGCATTAAGTGAACAAAAAATCCTTGAACATCGTCAACAAACCTTTGTATTGAATAGTGTATTATTTTTTATGGTTAGTATATTTGTGATTTTAATCGTTACCTTATTGGCTTTTTTACCATTATGGAGTTTAGGGCCTTTGGTTGAGCAAGGGCTGGTATCTTGAAGGAATCAAGAAAATGTTTCAAGAATTAAAACGTGTCACATGGGGTAGTCTACAAAAATTATCCCCTCGATATCAGTTTTTTCGACCGATAATGTTTCCGATTTATCTCATTTCTATTTTATTGTTGATTGGCAATTTAGGTTGGTTGCATTGGAGTCTACCCATGGCCTTTATGCATGTTGTCACGGGTTTAATTGCTTCGACAGTGCTCATTGCCTGTTTAGCGGAAACCATTGCCCTGAATCGCGGCTCAGATCAAGCTGAAACATTAAAGAAATCTCGCCAATTATTAAAAGCAAAACGCATCAAAGAATGCTCCCCTGATGCTCCTTATGAATGGATTGCTGCCGATGATTTACATGTGGGAGACTTTGTGCTTGTTCAAGCAGGTGATACGATTCCTTGTGATGCCAAAGTCTTGAAAGGGGTTGCTAGTGTTAATGAAAGTGCGATTACCGGTGAAAGTGCACCAGTCATTCGAGAAAGTGGTGGTGATCGCTCTTCGGTCTTAGCTGGCACGACCATTAATTCAGACTGGTTGATTTTGCAATCCACCATGGAACCTGGAGCGGGTTTTATGGATCAGATGATTCAAATGGTGGAAGGGGCTAAGCGTCAAAAAATGCCTTCTGAATTGATGTTAACAACTTTTTTATCAGCAATCTCGGCACTACTTATCTTAGTTTGTGCCAGCATCTATCCTTTGGTCCATGCACAATCCCAGCAAATGCATGATTTGAATTTGGTTGCAATCGTGGCTCTTTTTGTTTGTTTAGCACCCACCACCATTGGTGGGTTATTACCGGCTATTTCAATTGCGGGCCTGGTTCGCATGTTGCGATTAAATGTAATGGCGATGTCGGGAGAGGCCGTGGAGGCAGCTGGTAATGTCGGCGTCATGATTTTAGATAAAACAGGAACCATCACCATCGGTAATCGTCAAGCAACGGAATTAAGACCTGCGCAAGGTGTGCTCATGACCCAATTGGCAGAAGTGGCATTGCTAACATCGATTTATGATGAAACACCAGAAGGCAAAAGTATTGTTAAATTATGCAAAGATTTATTGCCCAATTTTAACCTGGAACAATACTCAGAATTAACCTATATTCCCTTTACCGCAGAAAGTCGCATGAGTGGGGCGATAGTGGCTCAACAACAGCTCCGTAAAGGCTCATTACAGGCAATTGAAGAGTATTTAAATGCATTCGATGTCAAGGTGCCTAAGGATGTTTTGTTGAATATCGATGAGATATCTCGGCAAGGAGGGACACCGTTAGTTGTGACCGATAATCAGCATATCTTGGGTATTGTAGTCTTGCGAGATGTGATTAAAAAAGGACTTAAAGACCGATTTGCACAGTTTAGACAATTAGGGATAACTACCATTATGGTCACAGGTGATAATCCTCTAACGGCGGCTGCGATTGCAGCGGAGGCCGGCGTTGATGATTTCTTATCCAATGCAAAACCTCAACAGAAATTAGATGTGATTCGGGATTATCAATCGCGTGGTTATTTGGTCGCTATGACTGGAGATGGAACCAATGACGCCCCTGCATTAGCTCAGGCTGATGTTGGACTTGTGATGAACAATGGTACGCAAGAAGCCAAAGAAGCAGGCAATTTAATTGATTTAGATTCTGATCCAACCAAATTATTGGATATTATTTATGTTGGTAAAATTTTGATTATGACACGGGGAGCATTAACAACATTTAGTTTGTGTAATGATATAGCAAAATATTTTGCATTGTTACCCGTGATTTTAGGAAGTCTTTACCCTAACTTACAATATTTAAATGTCATGCATTTGAGCAGTCCGCTGCGAGCGATTATATCTGCCCTAATTGCCAATGTGCTCTTGATGGTTATGGTGGTTCCATTGGCCTTAAAAGGTGTGCATTACACAGGAGAGCCTGCAAGTAAAGTCTTGAAGCAGAATTTACGACGCTACGGCTTGGGTGGTGTTTTGATGCCGTTTGTGTTGATTAAGTTATTGGATATGATTATGGTTAATGCGGGGTGGTTGATTTGAAAGCAACATGCAAAATGTTATTGGTCTTTACACTATTATTTGGTGGCATCTATCCTTGGTTGATAACAGGTATCTCACAATATTTATTTCCTACTCAAGCTCATGGAACTTTGTTAACCGTGGGGAAAAAAACGGTGGGGTCTTTGTGGGTTGGACAGCAGTTTGAACATCCGGCATATTTTTGGGGTCGTCCTTCGGTGCGTTTGTATCAAGATGATTTATTGACGGCATCTGATGTTTCTTGGTTAGGGGATCAAAAATGGAAATCCTTAGAGAACTTACAAAAACAAGTATTCAAGCACAGCAAATTACCCTTAGAGCTTGAAACCGTGAGTGCTTCAGCAGTCGATCCGCATGTATCACCCCAGGCCATTCACATTCAATTAGAACGCGTGGCGCAAGCCCGACACATCCCCGTTCACGAATTGCGTCAATGGGTACAATCGTATGTAGAACCACCCTTTCTTGGTATATGGGGAACATCCCGGGTAAATGTTTTACGCGTTAATCTGGCAATGGATCAACAATGGGGACAACCATGAGTCCAAAACGAAATCCAGAATCTTATTTAGAAGCTGCCAATGATGAAGAGCGAAAAGCCCGGCATGGACGATTAAAAATTTATTTAGGTGCATCACCTGGGGTAGGTAAAACCTATCAAATGTTAAATGATGCATTGAGTTTACGCGCACAAGGCCTGGATGTGGTCATTGGGGTCATTGAAACACATGGTCGAGAAGAGGTTGAATCATTAGCCAGTGCTTTTGAACGCGTTCCAATGCTTTCAGTACTAATGGAAAATTATACTGCTTATGCCTTAGATGTGGTTGGCGTGATTAAACGTTCACCGGGCTTGGTTTTAATTGATGAGGCTGCATTTCGTAATCCGGATGGTTTAAGACATCCCAAAAGATGGCAAGATATTTTAGAGTTGATTGAGCGGGGCATTGATGTTTGTACCACTTTAAATGTTCAACATTTAGAGAGCTTAAATGATGTGATTTCTCATTTAATTGGTGTGCCTATTTATGAGACCGTACCCGATGCTTTTTTAGAGCGAGCTACATACATTGAGTTAATTGATTTGCCATCCGAAGATTTGATTGCACGCCTAAAACAAGGAAAAATTTATGTCCCTCAAGAAATCGCAATGGCAGAACATCATTTTTTTAAAAAGAAAAACTTAGATGCCTTGCGTGAATTAGCTCTAAAAACTGTGGAAGAACGCGTCAGTTCAGAAGTTGAAAATGAGTATTCTAAAACGTTTTCTGCGCGATTGATGTATAAAGAAATCACCTTATTGGTTTGTATCAATGGCGATGAATCCATGCCTAAATTGATACGAGCAGCAAAACGTTTATCGGTGCGGTTAAAATGTCCTTGGCATGCCTTATTTGTGGATACAGGTGATAAAAAACAATTTTTTTCTGCGGAGAATCATTTAAAATTAGCTGATTCTTTAGGTGCAAAGACCCATGTGATTTTTTCAACACATGTTGTGAAAGCAATTGAAGAGTTTTCTGAACAGCATCAAGTGACCCAAATGGTTCTTGGACGTGGAAAGCAACAGTGGTGGCAACCGTTTTCCATCAATCAACAATTAAAATATCATTTATCGGATATCGGAATTTATGATATTGAATTACATCAACGCGAGAATAAGAAAAGCTGGAGGGAGCGTCTGTCGCTGAATGTGCATTTTTTTATGGCGATGTTGATGATTCTTGTAGGGGTTTGGGGACTTCATTATTTTGATACAACTGTCTCTCCATGGGTACTCGGAGCTGTGGTTACATTTTTATCATTAATCATTTCGCGCATGCTGAAATGGACACAGCTTATCATCTTAATGGGGTTGTTTGTTGGCATTGAATTGTTGGTTAATCCAATAGTACTTGATTTATTATTGGATAATTGGAAGATTTGGTTATCGTATTATGGCAGTTGGAGTTTGTTGTTTTTAACGCTTTCCATATATTTGATTTATGCTAAAAAAAGATTACAAATGACCCATGAAATTGAACGAAACAATGGGTTTTTAGTTGGCTTTTATCAAGAAATCAGTGGGGTCAGAGGTGTTGATGATATTTTAAAACGTGCGTACCACTTCTTAAGTGCTTTCTTTGGTTGTGATATTAAAGTTTATGGCAAGCGCCAGCAGAATTTTCATCAATTGATGCACAGTGATCCTGCGACTCAAGTTGATGAGAAAGAACTCGCCATCGCTCTGTAATAAAATATATATAGGGTCTTTTCTATCATTTTTGTCCAACAATTGATGGATTCTCAAAGTTATTTTTTCCCATTATCAGGGGCTCATCGTTGTTTAGGTGTGATGCAGTTCTATGCGCAAGAGGGATTCAATTTAACACCTGTACAAAAAAAACTATTGATGGTCTGTTTGCAACAATTAACCAATATCCTTGAAATTGAGCAACAACAGCTTGAAGAAACATTACGCGATAGAAAACATGTCAAAATGCAATTGGGTGAAGAGCTCTTGCAACGTTTTTCAAAACAATTATATCAGCCTTTAGGTGAGATTTTAGAAAATTTACCTACAGAATGGAATCATCATTCGAATGCAAAAACACTCACTCGACTTAAAAATCATTTACAAATCATCGCTTATTTTTCAGATAAAAAATTAATGAAACAAAAATCGCTACAAAATATTCAGCAAGTCATACAAGATGTAATAAGACATATGATGGCTTGGGAAAAACGTCCAGTAGAATGGCATGTTGCTGCCAATATTCCTGAAGTTGAAGTGCATTTGGATTTAGTAAAAGCAGTCATGGTTGAAATATTGGATAATATTTTAGATCATGATTCAGCTAAAAAAGGGATTGAAGTTGCAATATTTGTAAAGGAAAATTTTTTGCATGTCAGCATAGCGGACTTTGGTCCGGGTCTATCAAAACAGGAATTATCAAAGATTTTTGAAACGTTTTATCAAGTGCCTCAATATGCAAGACAAGATGGTTTGGGATTAGGACTTGCTTTGTGTGAGCGCATCATCACTTGGCATGGTGGAAAAATATGGGCCGAAAATCGAAAACCACAAGGTGCAATTTTTAATTTTACGTTACCCCTAAAAAAAAGTTAAAATAGATTTTTTTAAAGCGTGTTGGTAATAATGGCAATTCAGGTTCGTGGGGCAAAAACCCATAATTTAAAAAATATTGATGTGGATATTCCACATCAACAACTCACAGTCATTACAGGCTTATCCGGCTCTGGCAAATCTTCCCTTGCTTTTGACACCTTATATGCCGAAGGCCAGCGACGTTATGTGGAATCGTTATCCGCCTATGCACGACAATTCCTAGCGCTGATGGAAAAACCAGATGTGGATTCTATTGAAGGTTTATCACCAGCGATTGCAATACAACAAAAAGCGACGTCGCATAACCCTCGCTCTACCGTGGGAACGGTTACAGAGATTTATGATTATCTACGATTGTTATTTGCAAGAATTGGAGAGCCTTATTGCCCTGAGCATCATATTCCTTTGAATGCACAAACCGTGAGTCAAATTGTCGATCAAATCTTAGCATTAGCTGATGATAGTAAAATCATGATTTTAGCACCAGTGATTAAAGACCGAAAAGGGGAACATCATCAACTGTTTGCTCAGCTGCGCAGCAAGGGGTATTTACGGGCAAGGATAAATGGAGACATGGTCGAACTTGATGACCTCCCAAATCTTGATCCGAAAAAGAAACACACCATCGATGTGGTCATTGATAGAAGCCGAGTGAAAGATGAACATCAACAGCGATTTAGTGAATCGATTGAAAATGCCTTGAATTTAAGTGAAGGGTTGGTGATTGTTGCATCGATGGAAAATGCTTTTGATGATATGTTATTTTCCGCACATTTTTCATGCCCATATTGCGCTTTTTCTTTAACAGAGCTATCACCAAGATTATTCTCATTTAATAGTCCACACGGTGCATGTGCAGAGTGCGATGGCCTTGGGATGCATGAATTCATCGATGAATCTAAAGTATTTAGCATGCCTCAATGGTCTATAGCCCAAGGTGCTGTTGGGGGGTGGGATAAGCGTTCAGGTTATCATTTTAATATGTTATCAACTTTGGCTATTCAATACCGGTTTTCAGTCGATACCCCATTTATGGATTTACCCAAAAATATTCAAAAAATCATTATGTATGGCGAGCCAAGGGGGTTCCAAGGGGTTATTCCTTATCTAGAACGTCGATTTCGCCAAGCCGATAGCACTCGGCGTGAAGAATATTTGAAATGGTTATCTGAGCAACCCTGCCCTACATGTGAGGGTACTCGCCTACATGCAGCAGCGCGTCAGGTTAAAGTTTTACAATATGCCTTACCAGAACTGTGTGACATGACAATCGATGCTTTAAAAGACTTATTTGCACACATGGCTTTGGAAGGTGCAAAGAAAACTATTGCGGAAAAAATCAATCAGGAAATATTAGCACGACTTCAATTTTTAATTGATGTGGGATTGGATTATTTAAACTTATCACGTTCTGCAGAAACTTTATCTGGTGGCGAGGCGCAGCGCATTCGATTAGCAAGTCAAATTGGTTCTGGTTTGGTTGGTGTAATGTATGTTTTAGATGAACCTTCAATTGGTTTGCATCAACGCGATAATCAACGACTACTCGACACGCTCTTTCATTTACGTAATCTTGGAAATACAGTGATTGTTGTTGAACATGATGAAGATGCCATTCGACATGCTGATCATGTGATTGATATTGGGCCTAAAGCTGGTGTGCATGGTGGTGAAATTGTGGCGCAAGGAAAACCAAGCGACATCATGAGTGTCCCTGAATCACTCACAGGGCAATATTTAAGTGGACAGCAAAAAATTGAAGTACCACAAAAAAGACACCAAGCTACGGCAGAACAAACCATTCGTTTGCGTGGTGTAAACTGTCACAATTTAAAGCAAGTGGATGTTGATATTCCATTGGGTGGGATGGTGTGCGTAACAGGTGTTTCAGGATCTGGAAAATCGAGTTTAATCAATGATACCTTATATCCTTTGGCAGCATCGATATTAAATGGTGCCGCGTGGGATCAAAAGGTCAGCGTTGCTTCTTATGAGGGTTTGAAATTATGCGATAAGGTCATTGCTATCGATCAAAGCCCAATTGGGCGCACACCACGCTCTAATCCCGCAACTTATACAGGGCTTTTAACGCCGATTCGTGAGTTATTTGCTCAAACGCCAGAAGCAAGAGCACGAGGCTATCAACCAGGTCGCTTTAGCTTTAATGTTAAAGGAGGGCGCTGTGAAGCGTGTCAGGGCGATGGCATGATGCGTGTTGAAATGCATTTTTTACCCGATATTTTTGTACCTTGTGATATATGTCAAGGTAAACGTTATAATCGGGAGACATTATCTATTGTTTATAAAGGTAAAAATATTGATGAGGTCCTGTGCATGACGGTTGAGGATGCCAGTGAATTCTTTTCTGCAATCCCGACATTGTCTCGAAAATGCAAGGTATTAGAAGAAGTGGGATTGGGATACATGACTTTAGGTCAAAGTGCAGTGACCTTATCAGGTGGTGAAGCACAACGCATAAAATTGGCAAAAGAGTTATCTAAGCGTTCCACCGGACAGACACTCTATATTTTAGATGAACCGACCACAGGATTGCATTTTCATGATATCGCACAGTTGTTAAAAGTATTGCAGCGCTTACGTGATCAAGGCAATACTATCGTTGTGATTGAGCATAATTTGGATGTAATCAAAACGGCTGATTGGATTATTGATATTGGTCCAGAAGGTGGCTTTAAAGGTGGAAAAATTGTCGCGGAAGGTACACCAGAGAAGGTGGCGAAGGTTGAGGCATCCTTTACAGGGCAGTTTTTAAAAAAGCTATTATGAGCAAATTAAATTCAATAGTTGAGATCTTTATGACATTTATGCTTGAGAATGCTTTTTTTTGTCATTTTTTTTGATAGACTTAGTGGGTAGTCAAAAGTATTGAAACGGAGAAAATAATGAAAAAAATTTTAATGGTATTGTCTTTTGCTTTATTAGGCTTAGGTTTAGCGGCTTGTGGCAAAAAAGCTGAAGACAACCAAGCTACAACACAAGCAGCGGCTCCTGCTGAAGAAACAGGTACTGCTGAAGAAGCAGCTCCTGCAGCTGAAGAAGCGCCTGTAGCTGAAGAAGCGGCTCCTGCCCCAGAAGCAGCTCCTGCTCCAGA
>DDPL01000006.1:10044-23313 GCA_002342175.1 Legionellales bacterium UBA2469
AGCAGCTCCTGCTCCAGAAGCAGTTAAAGAGTAATCTCTAGATTCTCTTTTGCCCAACATGAGGATTCTCATGTTGGGTTTCTTTTTTTATACGGTTTTGTAGCACAGGTTTTTCTAAAATTTCCTTAAAAGGGCTCTTTTCAAAATAGAATTTATATTTTTTTAAAAGATGCTCAAATGAATTTTTAGGATTTTTAAAATATGCCAATAATTCTTTTGCTGCATTCTGTTCCTCCATCGAAGATCCAAAAAAATTCTGATTGAGTGTTTTTGGAGCCATAAAATCTTCAAGCGCGTAGTAAATTTCTAGTATTTCTTTTGCATCCTTCGGGTTTATGACATCAGTAATTTGATGATATTTAATTAAATCACTGAAAATGGGTTCTAGGACGTGTGCAAATTTTGAATATAATCCTGGTAGAAAAACAATCTGGCGATAAGCGTTCATTGGAAATTCATTTAAAAATAGTTGCAGTGCTTGTTCATTTTCAAAAAGCTTGGGAAAGCGAGGACGAAAATGCTTAAGAAGGCTAAGTTTAATGTGCAGGGGGACAACATGCATCAGAGCATTGAGTTGTTCACTTTTTTGAATCAAGATTAGAATATGAGGCAAATGTTCCTTGATAAATTGATCTTTAGCACGTTGGGGCAAAGAGATTAAAGCATAATTAATTAGATAAATATCCTTGAGTCTTGCTGCAGTTTCTTGTTTAGAAAATCGTTTAAGCACTTGTTCTCGATTGCTTTTCTCAAAACAAAAGAGTAATTCGCAAAGCTGTTTTCCACCAGAAATGATAATCGAAAGTTGAGTTTGGAAGATATTGAGGATATTCTCACGTATTTCATCATCAAACGCTTCTAAGATACTGATTAAACTGTCCGCTTGAATTGTTCGGGGTGGTAGTGAGGGGCCAATTTTTTTAACCCATATTTCACGAAATTTAGGATTAAGTCGATGAATAAAATATTCTAGCTCATAACCATTATGGATGATATGAAGAGGAGGGTGCATTTTTAACAAAATATCATGGTTATCCCTATGGATATGTTCTAAAAGTTCGCTATATTCAAAACCATTTTTTATGGGATAAAATTTGACGTGAGGCAAATAAATTTTTTGTGCTTCGGGTGTTAACAGTTGTAAAACATCCATGAATTGACCAAAATCATCAAACGATGACATGACCAAGTTTATTACTCTTTTGATGATGAAAAATTGTGATTTAGGTGATAAGATTTTTAAAAATCGAATTAAATCAGAAGGACTTTGAATCCAATTTTTAAGTTGTGATTGGAGCGGCTTTAAATATCTCAACTGTTCTTCTGGTGTTAAACAAATGAGTGCATCATAAGCCTCATTGCTGTTTTGTGTCATCTTCCTCAGTTGATGCAGGAGCTCACCGCCAAGCTGATGTGTATACAATGAAATATGCTGGAAGTTCAAAAGTGCACAATCAAAGTTGTTTGGGTGTTGAATGATTTTCTTAAAATGTTTAATGTGATGGGATTGGAAGGACGTCTGAGTCAAATGGAGTAGTTGTTGGTAAGCATTTAATGATGTTGTTTTTTGAATCAGTTTATCAATAGCCAATTGCCTTTTTTTTTCAGAAGCATGTGCATCAAATAAGATCTGCAGTTCTAAATGTTCATTTTTTGTGCATGAAATTAGAGAATTTTCTTGAAGTTGTTGCCATAAAAATTCAGGGGGATATGAACTCATCTGAATCAAAGTATTAAATATTGAAAAAAAATCATTTTGCTTCATACCATTCAATTGCATATATTCAGAAACGTGTTGCACCATTTCTTGAATATCTTTAGGGGGATGAATGCTGTGAATAAGGTATTCTAAATAATGATGAACGTGCTGACTTGAAAATATTACATGGCACACAAGCTTATCAATGAGCGATTGTGGATCTTGGCTTTCTGAGAAATGAATGAAAAAATAATGCAAGCAAGAAATCAGTTCTTCTTGTTGAGGATATTGACTGGTGGACTGTAAATGCTCTGAGAGCTTATATTTAAAATCATCAATTTGTGCTTGTGGAAGATAGGAACATATTTTATCAAGTTGTTGTTCAAAATCTGCAGTATTTAAGCGGGTATATGGTATCTGATATTTCTTCGAGTGAGGCTTGATGGTTTTAACAATGATCATTGTACATCCTTTACAATAAGCACTTCTTTTATTTAATTATAGATCACAATGTTTAAAATTCCACAAGATGAAGGCTATTTGTGTGACATCACGGATTCTTTATTGGTTTGCCAATTTATAAACTGGTTTAATGCATGGGTGGATTGTTCACGCATGCCTGGAGATGATTGGATAAGAGCGTGTGCATCAGTTTTTGCAGGATTCCACCTATTCAGTGCTTTAATGGAGAATTGACTAACATGTGAGCATAAATTTGAAATATTTTGGCGAAGTTCAGTGCATTTCATATGAGCCCATTTTAAAAGCATCAAAGGATCGGTACAAGATTCTCCTTTTTTATCCCCAAATGCAGCTTTGGTAATCAGAGTTGCCGGGAAATCATCAACATCATTTTTAATACTCGAGATATGTTGAATACTGTTAAGAATGCCCTCATTTAATGCAGTTAATTTGTGTAAGGCCTCTTCTAAATCCTTTATGTTCTCATATCCCAATTTTCGGGCTTCTTCTAAAGCGAGTTTTAGTTCTTCAATTTTGGAAAGATTTTTTTGTTTTTGCTCTTCTCGATTAATTCTTTCTCTTGTGCAATTTGGCTTATATATACATCGCACTCTTGTCTATACTCAGAGCTATAATTTGTTTTCTGCAAAAATGTTTGAGCAGAATTTTGAGCGTCATCAATTTTTTTGATGACGAAGCTGGTTTCGTTATTGATAACATTTGTAACATCTGAATATTGGACACTCATTTGCAGCTCCATCACAAAAAATATTATTTTATTTAAATATAGACCACCTTGTTTAAATTCTTCTTCGATAAGAAAAGGTATGCCGCAACCAATTAGTCGCGGCAGTCGATTTATTAACCCCAAACTCGATTGGCAACGTGTGTGGTAAAATCACCGTCGATATGAAGATGATGGTTAATTTGTCCCTGAATTTGAGCGCTTAGATTTTGATAATGAGAAATCATTTGGCCTGTCTCACTCCAACGCAAGGCATAGATATCTAAATAGGTACAAAAGCGCATCACGGCATCACATAAGTTCCATAGGAATGCTAAGAAATCAACATAAATAGCGGCTTGCCAATAAGCATGAATGGGACGATAAGTAAGTGCAAAATTGAAGACCTGGTCCGGTACATCTGGAATCAGTCTTTCAGGATTTTGAATGATTGCAGGGTGAGGCAGAGGGTTATTTGCCGCTGGTACGCGCGCATCAATCATTGCGTTAAGTCGCTGCGTTAAAGCATGCTTGTTAGTTCCTGCTGGATAATCAATAAAATCCATAATAATCTGATTCTGATGCTCTTGTTCGGTACTTGATGCTAGGGCGTATTGCAACTGAGCTTCTTCATTATTTCCATTTGGAAGTGCAGGATAATTTTTCATCAAAAATGCCAAAATCGTTCTTTGGGAAGTTTCTCTTAGATGAATATTTAAATTAGCATCACGATAGTTACTGGCAAGATGGATAAATAAATTCAAAAGGTATGATTGACAGTCTCCAATTGCTAAATCAGGGGTTTCGATAAATCGATAAGAAATCCAATGCTCACTTAATTGAGGAATTTTTAATAATTCATTTCCCTGGTTTTCGATTAAATTTAATAACTTGTTTATTTCGATCAATGCATTGTCATGATTTAAAATTCCAATAACATCTATAAATACTTGACTTAGTGAAGCCTTGACGGTTTCAGGAAGATTTGATTGAACGGCTCCAATAGCAATAGCTGCATAATCTTGAATACTGGGGCGTGCTTCGATGTTGTCAACCTCTACTTCCTCATTATCCGGTTCATTTTGCACATTGACAGGTGCAAAAATAAGGTTCTCAAGCTCATCTTCTCGAGGGATATTTTCAGGAATACGCCAGGGTTCGTTTTTAAGTTGTTCTAAGGTAATCTCTTGGGAAGGTGATCGATGAAGTAACTTAAGAATATTGAGTTGCTTTCTTGGATTCGTATAAAGGTCTGTTGAAGACATTAATGCAAGTTCATAAAGATGTTCTACATCATCCATTTTAAAAGCACTAAATCTTCTCAGATTGGGTTCAAATAATATGTAGGGTGATGCGGGGGGCGCTATGCGCACAAATGGAGCGTCGGCGATTTTTTTGTATATTTCAAAAGTCTTATTGTCATGCACAACAAATGCAACGATGTTTTGTTCTTGATCAAGATAGGGACCTACGATAGTATGCGGCATAGCTGATATTCTCTCTTCGGTTAGATGTGCGTTAATATTGTACATTTACTTCATATAAAAGTCACTATTTTTTTAAATTTACACTTTTTTCGTAATCTTTTGACGATTGCGTGATTTGCGCTATGCTTAAATTATATGAACTGATGTGAGCATGCGATGAAAAATTTGTGGCTTTGCGGCAGTTTGTTGTGGAGTTGTTTGGCTTTTGCATCCTCGATGGATGCCGCACAAGAAGATTTTAATTCATCCCGAGATATCTCGGTGTCAAAAGAAATACAAAAAAAATCCATTGCAATGGATGTATATCATATCGAAAATTTCTCGACCTTACTTGGAAAGTCTCCTTTACCAAATGACCGTCAGAAAGCCTATTTTCTTCTTTATCAACCGCCTAAAAATATTCGTGGTGTGTTGGTGATATCACCAAGTTCCGAAGGGGTTCGAGATCATTTGATAGGGCGTCATGTGCGACACTTTTTAAGCATGGGTTATGCTGTGGCTCTGGTTGATTCTTATCGCATGCGCGGTCATCCATCGGTGATGGATGACCAAAGTTTGGTGACCTTACCTGAACAAGTCATGGATTTAATATTTGTGATTCAATATCTTGAAAAGCAATCAAATTTTAAGGGTCTTCCAATAGGTGTTTTTGGTGTATCACGTGGTGGAGAGGCTATTGAAATGTTATTGGATGAACGTGTTTTTAAAACCTTTGAAGTCGATATACAGCCCATAAAATGGGCCTGTGTATTGTATCCTGCCGTCCAAATTGCCTATGAAGATAATGGTTTTCAACCATTGAAAATACCGCATCTCATCATCATTGCACAAAAAGATGATCGCCAATCTCCCCAACTAGGGATTGAATATGCCGAATTCCTACATTCCAAAAATCCAAAATTACAAAAAATGGTTTGGTTAGACGGTGTGCACTATTTAGATGCACCGTTTGAAAAAACTTGGTTTCCTAAAGTCATTTCGATGTTGCATGTGCCGGTGGTGCGTGTGAATGCCGATGGCCAATTCATCTATAAAAAAGGCTATTTTGAAAACTGGAAGGCGGTGGTTGCATTTTGGAAGCCTCACATGAGCGAAGGAGTGCATTACGGACAAGTCAACGATAGTCATTTACATGTGATGACCGTAATTGAACAGTTTGTGAATGTTGTTGATGGTCGATAAAAAAAGAGGATTATTCATCCTCTTTCTCAATTTCGATAATTTCTTTATCTTGTTCGCGCTGATTTTCTAAGTAAGCCCAAAGTGCTCGAATCAGTTCTTGAGTGCCTTCTCCGGAAATCGCAGAAATTGCAAAATGAGGACCTTGCCATTTTAGGCTATTCAAAATATGGGTTTTGACAGCATCGGCTTCTTCTGGGAACAATGCATCTGTTTTATTGAAGACCAACCATCGAGGTTTATTCACTAAAGCTTCATCATATTTTTTGAGTTCTGCTTCAATCACCTGAATATCCTCTAAAGGATCATGTCCATCAACAGGTGCAATATCGACGATATGTAATAAAACACCAGTACGTGACAAGTGTTTTAAAAATCGATGTCCCAAACCTGCACCTTCAGCAGCTCCTTCGATGAGCCCTGGAATATCTGCAATTACAAAACTTTGATGACGAGCGACTTGAACTACACCTAAATTGGGATGTAGCGTCGTGAAAGGATAATCGGCAACTTTAGGCCGTGCATCGGAAACTGAACGAATAAAGGTTGATTTTCCTGCATTAGGAAGTCCTAATAAGCCCACATCAGCAAGAACACGTAGTTCTAAACGAATGTCTTTGCGTTCACCAGGAGTTCCAGGGGATGTCTGGCGCGGTGCTCGATTAATACTGCTTTTATAGCGTGTATTGCCGAGTCCATGAAATCCACCTTTGGCGACTATCAGTTCTTGTCCAGGTTGACTCAGATCACCTAAATGCTCTTGGGTTTCGATATCGATAACAATGGTCCCAACGGGAACATCAATACGCAAATCATCACCGCCACGTCCAGTGCAATTCGCACCTTGGCCAGATTGGCCATTGGGGGCTTTAAAAAAACGTTGATAACGAAAATCCACCAAGGTGGTGAGATCGGGATTAGCAATTAAAATGACGTCGCCGCCATCTCCACCATCTCCGCCATCTGGACCGCCACGCGGAATATATTTTTCTCGGCGAAAACTTAGGCAGCCCGAGCCACCATTACCTGCTTCTACCGTAATACGTGCTTCATCAATAAATTTCATGATCTACAAACAAATAAGCCCCATGGAATGGGGCAGGTCAATCTTATCGAGAACAGTTGCTTAATTTACAGCTTGTTCTGCAGATTCGATAGTGACGTATTGACGTTTCATCGCGCCCTTACGTACGAATTTAACTTGGCCTTCAACCAATGCAAATAAAGTGTGGTCACGACCGATACCAACACCTGGGCCTGCGTGGAATTTTGTACCACGTTGACGAACCAATACTTCACCTGCCAATACATTTTGACCGCCGAATCGTTTGACACCAAGGTACTTAGGATTCGAGTCGCGGCCGTTACGGGTACTACCGCCTGCTTTCTTCTGAGCCATTTTTTTTACTACCTATGCTAAATTAAGAATGAATCGCCTTGATTTGAACTTCGGTGAAGTTTTGGCGATGACCCATTTGTTTCATGTGGTGCTTACGACGACGAAACTTAATGATTTTAACTTTTTTATGACGGCCTTGTTGTAACACCTCTGCTTCAACACTTGCTTTTTTTAATTTAGCAGGTTGGCATAAAATGGTGCCATCTTTTGCGATCATACGAACATCATCAAAAGTTACTTTAGAACCGGCTTCTAAAGGAAGCTGTTCTACTTTAAGAATATCACCGGCTTTTACACGATATTGTTTTCCACCAGTTTGGATAACTGCGTACATATTGATTCTCCAGCGCTTTAACGCTACGCCTAATTAGAAAGCTACATATTTTAGTCAAAAAATGTGAACGCTTCAAGTTTTCTTTTCACTTTTGCTTAACATCGCTTGATTTTTTTTCTATTAACCAGTATTTTCGCGCTTTTTTTTGTTTCAAATGTGAAGGTTCGAAGTGTAAATCGTTCATTAGGACAAAAATCGAGTGGATTGATAGATTGTATTCTATACACAATTTCATTCTTTTTAATATGTTTTATGGCATTTTAAGCAATTATTTTGTACAATTAGCGTTTTTTGTATCTTAAGTTTATTTTATGAAAAGAAGTTTTCAGCCCGGAAGAATCGATTTTGAGCAAGCTATTGAAGACATGAAAGATAATGTTGGAAGTTCTGCGCAATTTAATCATTTTATCCACCGTTTTGTGAGTGAGTATGCAGAACATCCTAAGAATTTGATATTTAATCAATTGCTTCAGATATTGGTCAATCAAAATGATACACAGCTATTGTGTCGTTTGCTCGAATTGATGGAACTTCACCAATGGGCCGATGTACAAAGTTTCAATATTGTTTTAAAGCATCTTGCAGAATTTCAATCCCCAGATTTACCTTTAATAGAAAGCATTTTTCATCGGGCGAATGAAAGACCCTTGTTGTGTGATGCATCGACATATATTTATATGTTGAAGGCGCTAAAAAAATCGGCTTTTTCTACAACATCATTGATAATACTCGTGTTTAATTTATCGGTATCAAAAAATATTTGTACAGAACAAGTATGTTTGGCAACATTACAGGCCCTATCCAAACAAATTCAATTGAGTCGTTCGGATGTGATGTTTGTGCTTTTAACCGCAATGGCACAACAATGTTTTTCAGAACATCTCTATGAACAGGCAAGTTCAATTTTTGTTGAAAAACTATTGGGGAGTGCTAGGGATTTAACTCATGAGTGGATTAGTCTTTTGGATAGGCATCCAATGAATGCTTATGAAAGCCAAGTTTTTATGACCGTTTTTGATTGTGCTGAGACCTTATCATTTGATGTGATATACAGATTTCATCAAAAATCACAGGGCTTTTTTTCTCCGCATTCAGTATATCTGACGCACTTGTTGGATTTGTTATACCAACATTCGCTTGAGTTGAATTGGTCATTCGAGATGTTATTTGTCGATCGCATAATAGACATATCTGGAACACATTATAATATCGATATAACAGGTTTGAATGCGTCAGAAACGTATTACGCTATGAAAAGGTTCTTTAAAAAACATATGTTTTTAAAAAGTACCGAACCTAATCAATTTGAATTCACAATGGCCTTACATCAACAACATGCGTTTTTGAAAGCCTGCGAGGAAAATCCTAAATTGAAAGGTGGACCCAGAAGGTTATCGGATACCCGGATTTATATACAGTTAGATCCGACCAATACTCAGCTTATTTTAAGCCAATATTCTGCATTTCAGCCTTATCGGCCTAAGAGTACAAATGCAAAACCCTCTTTTTCTATATTTTAAAATAAAAATATTGGATTATTTTTGTAAAAACGCATAAAATATGTGCGGTGCTATCGCATAAGAGCGTAAGCCATTATTATTAGCTTCCTTAACTTGGTCGCAAAGTTAGGGTATTTTTGGAGTTATTTTATGTCATCTATTAAATTAGTTGCTGAAGCTAGACAAGATTGTGGTAAAGGTGCGAGCCGCCGCCTCCGTCGTTTAGCCGGTCAAGTTCCCGCCATCGTTTATGGTGGTGAGAAAGACGCAATTTCATTACAATTGCCTCACAATAAAGTTATTAAAGCTTTAGAAGATGAGCACATTTATTCAAGCGTGTTAACTTTAGAAGTTTCAGGTAAAAAAGAACATGTGATTTTAAAAGCATTACAACGTCACCCTTACAAATCGATCATCATGCATATGGATTTCCAACGCGTATCTCCAAATGATGAAATCACTAAAATGGTTCCTGTACACTTCATTAATGAAGATGCCGCACCAGGAGTTGTTGCAGGCGGTATGGTTAACCACCACATGTCACAACTACAAGTTCGTTGTAAAGTGAAAAACTTACCAGATCATATCGATATCGATTTGACAGGTATGGAATTAAATCAAGTGATTCACCTTTCTCAAGTAAAATTACCTAAAGGTGTTGAGTTAGCTGCTGACGTTTCTGATGAGCACGATGACCAAGCGGTTGTTAGTATTCACATGAGTAAAGTTGATGCTGCTGCTGAGGCTGCTGCGGAAGCTGAAGCTGCTGCCGCTGAAGAAGTTGTTGCAGAAGAAGCTGCGCCTGAAGCACCTGCTTCTGAAGAGCCAGCTGCGCCTGAAGCAGAGTAATTTGATGCTTTAAAACGGTGTTGGCGTATGCTAGCACCGTTTTTTTTTGTTAAAAAATACACATATGATTAAATTAATCGTCGGTTTAAAAAATCCTGGTGATAAATATGCAAAAACTCGGCACAATGCGGGCGCCTGGGTGTTATCGGCATGGATTGTGCAACCTTGGTTGTTAAAAAAAGAATTTTTAAGTGAACTCGCAGAATTTTCTATCGAAGGGCAAAAAATCCTGGCCCTTATGCCTACAACCTATATGAATCTCAGTGGCCAAGCCGTGGGTTCTGTCGCTAGATTTTATCGATTACAACCACAAGAAATTTTAGTATGCCATGACGAATTGGATTTGCCTGCGGGTGATATTCGTTTGAAAAAAGGTGGCGGTCACGGCGGACATAATTGTTTACAAGATATCATTCGACATCTCGGCAGCGCTGATTTTTATCGATTACGCATTGGCATCGGACATCCTGGAGATAAAAACCAAGTCTCCAATTATGTATTGCATCCACCATCGAGTGCAGAAAAAAAGTTAATAGAAGAATCAATTAAAAATGTGTTGCCTTTCATCCCTCAGATTTTAACAGGTGATTTGGCAGCGGTTATGAATGTTTTACATCGTCGTAAATTGGAGTGAACATGGGATTTAAATGTGGAATTGTTGGATTACCAAATGTGGGTAAATCAACGTTATTTAATGCTTTAACGCGTGCAGAAGTTCCGGCATCAAATTATCCGTTTTGTACCATTGAGCCCAATACGGGGATGGTCCAAGTTCCCGATTTGCGTTTAGATGAACTGGCTAAATTGGTCAAACCGCAACAAACGGTACCCACTTTAATGCAGTTTGTGGATATTGCTGGCCTTGTCGCTGGTGCAGCAAAGGGTGAAGGCCTGGGTAATCAGTTTTTAGCACATATTCGTGAGACCGATGCGATTGCGCATGTTGTGCGCTGTTTTCAACATGATGACGTCATTCATGTGGCAGGGCGCGTAAATCCTATTGAAGATATTGAAGTCATCAATATGGAATTGGCTTTGGCCGATTTATCCACTGTTGAAAAAGCTATTTTAAAAAACCAAAAGTTAGTCAAAGCAGGGCAAAAAGAGGCGGTTAAAGAACAATCGGTCTTAGAGCGCGCGCTAGCACATCTCAATGAAGCAAAAACATTAAGAATGCTTCAGTGGCACGATGATGAACGTGCAATTTTACAACGTTACAATTTATTAACCATTAAGCCATTAATGTATGTGGCGAATGTAAATGAAGAAGGTGATAATCCTTGGCTGGAAGATTTAAAGCGATTAGCAACACATGAACATGCGCCAGTGGTTGAGATTTGTGCAGCTTTAGAAATGGATTTGTTACAATTATCAGAAGAAGAGCGCCAAGAGTTTTTACACGATGCCAATTGGGAAGAACCCGGCCTTCATCGTTTGATACGAGCGGGCCACGAGCTTTTGGGTTTGCAAACCTATTTTACGGCAGGTGTTAAAGAAGTTCGTGCATGGACAGTGCCAGTCGGTGCAACGGCGCCCGAAGCTGCAGGTGTTATTCATACTGACTTCCAAAAAGGATTTATTCGAGCAGAAGTCATTGCTTACCAAGATTTTATTCATTATGGTAGCGAACAAGCAGCGAAAGAAGCTGGAAAAATGCGTCTTGAAGGCAAAGAATATATTGTTCAAGATGGCGATATCATGCATTTCAGATTTAATGTTTAATCAAGCGTGCGGGTTATGCCCGCATTTTGTTAAATAATCAATCTTTATTTGTCTCAAAAGAGCTCGAGTCAACATGTGAGGACTTGAGCCGATATTGCGAGGAATTTAGCCGATGTCCATTCTTAATGGTTGAATTTCAGCTAAATTTTCTGGTGTTTTGAAAAAGTTCATCAAAAAATTGGCTGTATATGCGATAAGAAATCCAAGAGTGATGAGTGGTTTAGTGACTAAGCTTAAGATACCAGAGGTAATTTCCAATGTCAGTATGATTAAAGTTAGGAGAATATTAAAAATCGACTCGAATATATCGCCAATAAATCTCATATTTCCAGAGAAAATAAATTCTACGAGCGAGCCAATAATAATAAAGGGTAGTTCAAGTAAGCTGATGGTATTCATCAATAAACTTTGGAAATAAGTATCTATAAAACGAAGTGATACATCAGAGAAGGGTAAAAACGTTAAGGTTAGATGGCAGTACATGATGCCATATCGGTAACCATAATGCTCAAAAAATAACCCGCAGTTCATCCGATAAAAATTATTNNTGTTGATACATACGAGCAAATATAAAATTCCTTTCAAAAGTCCAATATTAAAGCGATAAGTTATATCATTGTGAACATTCAAGTAAGAGCAATGCATCTAAAGCTTCAGGAGTATATAGATTATTGTTGTTTTGAATATTTTTATCTGTTTTGAAAAAGTCCAACATAAAATCGGCTGTATATGCAATAAGAAATCCAAGTGTGATGAGTGGTTTAGTCGCTAGGCTTAAGATGCCAGAAGTAATCTCAAATGCCAATATGATTAAAGTTGCAAAAACATTGAAAATGAATTCGAATGTGCTTAAAAAGAGCATGGCATCCCCATCTATACACCCAACCAAAAATCTACCTAGTGTAAAAAAAGGAAGAATAATTAAGCTAAAGAAATTCATCGCTAAACTTTTGGAATAAGTATTCATAAAATCAAGAGATAAATCAGAGTAGGGCAAAAATGTTAAGAGATTATGTTGGCATGCGATTTGCATTCGAATATCATAACGTTCAATAAAATCACCCTTATCAATCCAATAGAACTTATCTTTTAAAGCCCTAAGGATTTGTTCGTTAAGCTCACGTTCGAACATATATTTCCTTTTTAAAATTCTAAATTTAAAGTGGTAAATGATTTCATGTGATTAATAATTATTAAATTGGCAGTTATGTACAGCGATTTCGACCCACCAAGCTCAGGAGTTGAGCCAATATTGGATAGACATTTAGTCAATACCCATCATATCGCTTGAGTATTGGTTGTGATTCTCGATATCTTCAGTCGTCGTGATGGGAGCTGTTGAATCTATGATATCGGTAAATTCAAGCGCTGCTCTTTTTAAATTCACAGAATCCTCACTATTTATCGCGTAATCTAACATATAAGCTAAAGTCGCAATGCTTCGTGTGACTAAACCAAGGGAAAGCGTTGTGGCTAGAAGCAATATGTCGATGGCACCTATAGCAATTAAAAATGGAGTCCATAATTGAGAAGTGATGCCCTTTATAATCACACTCAAAAACTCTTCGTTACTTATAAATGGAAAGTAAAATGCAAAAATTGGAGATAAAAAAAGCTCAAGATCTAGAATGAAATTATCGAAAAAAACCCTGAAGTTAGCATGATTTAGCGTGTCTGAGCTAAACGGCGTAGCAAGGTATTGAGCATAATTTTTGATGTCGTTAGGCCAAGTTGGGTTTTGAGTGATACGGTTTGAGAAGTGGCTACTGTTCCACAAATCAAAAAAAGTATTTTCAACCTTAGAAAGATAATTAAACATCAAGCGACTCTTAAAATCATTTGTGCAACAATTGTATATTATTTATTCATAAAACGCAATATTTAGCTTGCTATTTGTGAAAACTCCATGAAAATG
>DDPL01000062.1 GCA_002342175.1 Legionellales bacterium UBA2469
AATTAAAAATGGGGGGATTACCGGGTTAATTCATTGATGGCTTGAATTAACAAAGCTTCAGGAAATTGGTATTTAACGAATAATTTAAAAATGTCCCAAAATTTATTGGGTGTTTTAATATTTTCTTTTAAAGCTGACCAATATACATTAAAAATAAATTCTTTTTCATCATCTGTTTTTAAATGTTCAATATAATGTTCCAATTCCTTATTTTTGATAATCCATTCGACATGAGGCGCAATAGCATCTTGATATAATGCCTTCTTTTGTTCTAAAGATAATTCAAACTGATAAAATTTATGTAACTCAACGCCAAAATCTGCTCTTAATGCAATTTGCCAATTCCCATCATTTATATTTTCGCGTAAGTAACTCCTAATTTCTTCAGGGGTTAAATATTGTATAAAAGGCAACTCATTTAAATCTTCAAATGGAATTTTTCGCATCATCGCAAGATATATCTCTTTTTTTTGTTCTGGGGGAACATCTTCTATGACAAAATACATATAATAACTATTAAATAATTGGGTCAAAAGCGATTGATTGAGTTCGCCATGAATAATTTTCATTCTTAAGCCTTGAAGAAAAACCGCTTTCTCTTCTTGGGTTAAGATAGATTCCATCACTAATGCGAAAGTTGGGGGGGGTATTAAAACATCATCCGCAATAATTGGAGAATCAATCTCTTGATAATGCAACATAAATTGTTCAAACCATTTTTCTCTTAATTCTTTCGATAAAAAGCCTTCTAAAACAATTGAATTGATATTATTTAAACCTTGAGTATTATAAATAGCTTTTAATAAGAGTTGACGAGTTTGATCAGGGGTTAATCGTCCCGATATTTCTTGAAAAATATTAGGTTTTAAGATCCATTCATATTGGGAGGATAAATCTGAACTTTCAATCCACTGACTAAATTCATTTTTTCCAGGTTCGTCTAATTTTTTTAGAATAGCCAGATAGTCGTTGTCACTTTTACATTTCTTAAAAAGTTTATCAAAATTCATAATTTAGTCCAAAATAAAATCTTATAGAATGTATATAGCACATAAAATAAAAATCTCATGTGAACTTTGACCTCTATAAAATTTCTAAACGTATGAAGAAGTCGATGGGAGAATTTTTTAAAAACCACCGGAACAGGCATGAATCATCCATGACATTTTCTCAATTTTAACCAAGATATCAGTTAAAAATGTTATACTGCCTTCGTCTTTATTATCTTTGACTTTATCAATAACTTTATAGACTAATTCAACCAAAACGACGTAATCTTTACCCAGATCACTCACCATTTCTTGGCCAGAGTGATTTGGTTTCCCGTCTTTAGTCGTTTTAAGTTCTTGAATTTGAGAAAGTGTTGCAGGCACGATAAAGCCAAGAGAGACCATTCGTTCTGCAACGGAGTCTATCATTTCAGATAAGGCTCCATATTGACCTTCAAAAAAATCATGTAATTGTTTAAAGTGTGGCCCTTTCACATGCCAATGATAAGATTGAGTTTTTAATTGTAATGCATAAAGATTGGCAAAGAGTTGTGAAAATAATAGATGGGTAGCGTTCATGATATTCTTCCTTTATATTGTCTCTATATTAAGTATAGAACAACGTCAAAATAATTTTGAAATTTCATCATTATTTTTTCACAAATATGCTGCTTGCATATTGCATACGAATTGATCTTTTGGCGCATCCATTGAAACTTTCGGTTTAGAAAATAAACCATATTTGATAATTAGTTCAGATCTAGGTTGCACATTTGGTTTAGGCTGATGAAGCAATACATAAAACTCATATTGTAGATGCATCATGTGATGTTTTTTTAATTGATGTTTTTTTCTTCGATAAAGGAAACGCTTATATTTTTTTAATTTTTGTCGATAAGAAAGTTGTTGTTGAGATTTAAAAAATGCATTTGCATATAATGCTTGTAATATCTGTTTTTGTAATAAGGTTAATTGCAGAGATTTTTTTTCTTCTTCTTTTTTTAAAGCTGCTTTTTTATCCATCTTTAGACTCCAAGCCAACATTTAAAAACTGCATGTTTTAAGTGTAGAAGGCGTTTGGAATTTTTGCTGGAAAATATCAATAAATTATTTTTTAAGAGAACGCTGTAATTTTTCTAATACCTTTGGAACTGGAAATTCATAATTTTCCTGAATAATTAAATGCACACATGCGCTCACAACATCAACATCATAAAGCTTTCCTTGATTAACCAAAAGCTCATGAATAGCTAGTTTTAATTCTAATGGTCCACGATATGGCCGAAAACTCGTCATGGCCTCTACCACATCCGCAACAGCAATAATTTTGGCTTCTAAGGATATATCAGGATCTTTTAATCCATTTGGATACCCAGAACCATCCAGTCTTTCATGATGTTCGAGTATAAAGCGAGGCACATCTTGCTCAAAACTCACCGTTTTCAATATTTCAGCACCTGCTTGAGAATGAAGTTTAATTAAATTATATTCTTCCGTGGTTAATTCAGATGGTTTGACTAATAATTCGAGAGGTATTCTAAATTTTCCAACATCATGAAGGCTTGCTGCTAATCGTACGCCATTGGTCTGAAATTCTGAAAGTTTCATAAACTGTGCAATACGTGTCGCCAGATCAGCAACTCTATATTGATGTCCCGAGGTATAAGGATCTCTCGATTCGACAACTGCTGATAAACAACTGATAATTTCATCCAGATTTTTAATCTTTAATAGCAATATTTGTTGTTCTAATAAACGTGCATGGACTCTTTCAGAAATCTCTCGAATATTACATTGAATAACCATATCACTATTCACGCTATAAACATTACAAATTAATTCTACATCTATGGGCTCGCCATTTAATTTCATTAAATTTAAATTCTCATAACGTAGGTAACCTTTGTCAATTAAGTCATCAAATAAATACAACGCTTGTTGCTTATCTTTAATAAATCCAATTTCCCAAAGTCTTTTATTGATTACATCTGAAAGCTGACAATCCAATAATTTAAGAATATAAGGATTGGCATCAATAATCTCTCCATTCGGATAATTTAAAATCAAAATGCCATCTTGAGCCGTTTCAAACAAACGTTTGTACCGTATATTATCTAAATCTGAATTGACATCATTTGCTTTCGACATCGTAAAGACTCTAAGAGGAGGATATTATAAGTATAGTCAACAATTCTTAATAAGCTCGAAAGCATCATTGATATGATAACAGGGAACCCAGTTTAAAATCTCCTTCGCTTTTTGAATACAAGCGTAAGATATCGAAACATCACCAGTGCGTATTGGATAAAAATGGTATGGAATTTTTTTTTGCGTTTGTTGTTCCGCAATCTGAATAACATCGAGAACACTCATCCCTTGTCCAGAGCCTAAATTAAAAATTTCTATCGACGATTTTTTATTTTTCATCCATTCCAGAACATTAACATGGGCTCGCGCAACATCTTCAACATGAACATAATCTCGAATCGCAGTACCGTCTGCAGTGTTAAAATAATGGCCATAAATAGATAAATAAGGTTTGTTTCCTTGAAGAACATCGCAAATATTCAAGAAAATATTTCCTGTTTTATCTTTTGGATTTTCAATTAGAAGACGTGAGGCATGAGCGCCAATAACATTAAAATAGCGCAATATAGCAACATTCCACTGAAGATGTGATGAAACGATATTTTTTAAAATCTCTTCAATGAACCATTTGGATTGACCATAAGGATTAACGGGATTCGGCAAAAAATCTTCCAAAATAGGTAAATTTTTCACTTCACCATAAACCGCTGAACTGCTGCTAAATACAAAATTTTTAACCGCACAAACTTCCATTGCCTTCAATAAACTCAAAGTTCCTGAAAGATTATTTTCATAATAATGAATAGGATTGCTCATCGATTCAACAATGGATTTTGACGCTGCCAAATGAATTACCATCGTTATTTGATATTTTTTGAGGGTTTTAATCAATAAATCAGTATCGAGTAAATTTCCACACACAAAAATAGGTTTTCGATTGGCAATCATCTCAATGTTTTGCAAAACTTCTCGATGACTATTCCTTAAATTATCATAAAGTATCACCTTATGATTTGATTGTAATAATGCCACAGCAACATGGCTACCTATAAATCCAGTTCCACCTGTAATTAAAATATGATTTTCTAACGTCATAAGCACTTACCCAGGAGACGGTTCCAGGTAAATTGAAGTGTTGCCCACACAGATCCGAGTGCGCGAAACGGCCTAAAAAATAAAACCTCAGCAATCGTTAATAAAAGCAAATTAAGCATATCAATTTTTAATGCATATTCTTGATACGTTAAATAATTGAGTAAAATACACGAGAGCGTCATCAAAAAAATAAAACTCCAAGCCATTAGTATAAACCAGAACAGTTGGATAAAATGCATACCTTGTGTAAGCAGTAATACAAAAAATATTATATATGCAATCCCTTCAATAACTGGACCCAAAATTTCAAATAAAAAATAATAAGGAAAACCAACCATTCCCGTTTTTCCGTATTTTGGATTAAACATCATATGAATGTGTTTAAAAAAAGAACGCCACAACCCTCTTTGCCAACGATTACGTTGATTCCAAAAATCAATTAATCCACGCGGTTGACTTGCCCAAGCAATTGCAGAAGATGCATAGGCAACATGATACGGATACTTATTTTTTCGCATCCAATCATGCAATTTCATTACAATATCCGAATCATAGGAATAATTATCTCTATCGTATCCGCCTACTTCCATTACAGCTCTTCGTTCAAACATAGTGCAAGCACCCGAATGGCACATCGCTCCACCAATTCGTGACCAACCCTCATGCCCATAAAAAAAAGAACGTAAATATTCAATGACTTGAACCCCTAAATTAATATTTTTTGGTATACGTCGTTTAATGATTCGATGATTAGATGATTCCTCTGGAATATAAATATTACCACCAATAGCAACACAATGGGGATGTGTGAGATAGCTATACACCATGTTCGAGATAGTATTGGTGTCCAATAAAGTATCAGAATCGACCGTCATAAATAATGGCGTTTTACAAATATTAAGTGCTGCATTAATGGCATCTGCACCTGATGATATCTTGTCATAATGCGCTTTATCGATGACATAAAAATGCGAATAAATTTTCGATTTATATATGGTTTTAATAGTAGCAGTCTCAATAATATTTTTAAATGCTGGCGTAATCGGTTTTAACGCATAAACTTCTCTAAGATGATTTAAAGTATGATCATTGGAACCATCATTCACAACAATAAGACCTACGGAGGGGTAATCTGATTGTAACACGGCATCGATGGCTTTAGAAACTTTGGTTGCATAATTATATACAGGCATAATTACTGTAACAGGCAAACATCTCCCTTCTTGAAATATATTAATGACATTATTATCTTCGGATTCTCGAAATTTTTGGAAAATAGACTGTAAGCTTGAAATAAAAAAGACAATATACCCTAACCATAAAACTAAGAAATAAACGATGATTATCCAATTCAATATATTTATCATAAAATGGTCTTCTTCAATTTATAAAATTCGATTTGTTGTTGTGCAATTTCATTGGCAAATTTATCGATTTTAATTTTTTGCGCTTTGAGAACATTCATTCCGGTTTTGCCCATTAAACTTAACGCTTCAGCTGCGCGAAAGCGAACCCACCAAACCTTATCTTGTAAAAGGGGCTCTAAAAAAGGAACCAAATGTTCATCCCTCGTATAGCCAATCAATTTTGCGGCGCGTGCTCGGACCTCCCAAAATATTGACTGCAGTCCTTCAATCAGAAAATCTTTAAAATGTGGCTTTTCAATATATGCAATATATGCCAATGCGGCCAGCCTTAAATCAAGATGTTCAGAGTTTAAATCAGACTTTATAAATGGATTGGATATTTCCATTTTTGGAAGTTGTCTTAACATTCGATAACAAAAAACACGAGTATAAATATCTTTTTCTCGTATTAAACGAGCTTGAATCAAAGGGATTATTCGGTAGGCAGCATGTGAAGTCATCATGGTTAAAAACTCATACTGCGAACGCCGATTTTGGTTAAATATATCAATTAAAACATCGAGCATTTTTTGAGTAGGCGAGAAACAAACCGCTATTGCTGCATTTAAAGATACCAAACGAATTGAGTCCGCCATTAATTTCAGCAAATAAGCCTCTTCATGTACTGATAATGTTTTTAAAAACTTATTTTTTAATTGTAATAACATCGCTGCTCGATTTCTTGATGGCCAATGCAAGGATGCAACATCTTCAGATAAATAAGGTAAAAATAAATTGATAAGGATGTTTGTAATCAAAACATTATCAACGAAAGAATCTTCTTTTTCTAACTGAAAAAAAACTTTAAATGCCAATACCCTTCTCTTTTTTAAAAAAAATAATTCCGCTGGTGAAATTTTATCAAAACGGGTGAGTAGCTTATGTATCTGCTTAATCCACTTTTTTTTGCTGTTTTGTCTCATAGTCTTTCCAAATTTTATAACTTAAAGTCACCACAAATAAAACAATAAATAATAAAATCTGAATGAGCGCAAAGAACTTAAAAAATGCTTCTACACTCGTCATTTTAAAATTTCCATGTTGCCCCCACTACACCCCCTAGCCAATCTCTCACACGCTGGTTGGGGAAGATTTGGTTTTGATATAATAAACTCATATTCACCAGCAATCGTTCTTGTAATAAGGTAAAATTGATATAAGGACTAATCAATTTATTTTTTAAAACGAGAAAATCCACTGTTTCAAGATTTGCCAAGTCAGGCGTTGTTCCAGTTCCTAAAATAAAGCCCATATTTGCATAAGGTTCATTAAAGGTATAACGATAGTTTAGTGTATATAAAGTCGAGCTACTACCACGATTTGGCAAATAAAAATAAGGTCTAAAGGTTAAATTATTGAAGCCAATATCCTTGGATATTGATGTTGTAAAACGTGTAAATTGGTAACGATTATTGATTCGATTCATCTGTGCACCAAATGATGGATTAAATAATTTGGGCAAC
>DDPL01000081.1:0-3631 GCA_002342175.1 Legionellales bacterium UBA2469
ATTTTTTCATGCAGAATCTCCTCTGACATAGATTATGAGAAAATTCTACTTTTGACATCATTTATTTTTTGGGAGGATTACCCTAAAGTTATAGAAAATAATCGATAATAATTACTAGCTGCTGAAAAACTAGGTAATTCTATACTCGTTAGTGTTTTACTTGAATCAACTGGAATCGTAATACCCAAAATATTCCATGACTGATAACTTTGGAAAGAATAGTTGCATCCACTTCCTTCACAATAACCTCGTGCAGAGCTGTACATCACTACAGTTTGATTGGGGCATGCATTATACCCCCAATCACTAACACAAACTGTTTGTTGCGTACTGGTTCCGTCTAAGTAGTGTAAAATAAATATGAAATTTTGGCTTTTCGAACTGAGGTACGATAAATTCACCCCTGTTTGAAGCATATAAATATAGTTATAGGTTCCTGCCGATAAACCAAATGAAATGTTTTGTTCATTTGCGTAAATCACATTATAATGATCAGATGAGCTTGATGCACTAGGAAGCACAGACATCGTTTGTCCAGAGTAGGTGGCTGATGTGGTGATATTTGAAAAGGGTGAAGTGTTAGTGGGAAAGAATGAATAATATTGAGATAAGCCCGAACTATAACCACCATAATTTGTATATGTATTAAAAATCCCCCACATGTTTGCATATGAGGATAAATCAATCTGTGCAGATACCTGATGGTAAGTATAGGCATTTCTTAGAGTTTTCGATAATGTTGGGGCAGATGTATTTGAAACCGTAACATCGACTGTCGTTCCTGCAGTTCCTCCTGGTGTAATACAAGTTATCGTATTATTGGTGCTATCGACGACGACACTCGTCGCTGGAGTAGAACCAAATGTTACAATTGTGGGATTACCACTTGTATTAGGATATGCAGAAAAATCCGTTCCTGATATCGTCACCTTTTGTTCTCCGGTATTTGGCCCACTCGTTGGATCTATACTGGTTAGGGTTGGTTCGGTATAAACTATCAAATCATACAAATGATAACCAATATCACCATTGTTGGTTTCTGCTTTGATAATAAATTGGTATTTTCCAGTTGTTGTCCCAATAGGAAGGGTCAATTTACCTGTACTTTGGTCAAAACTGCCTGGAACCGTTGAACTAGAGATTAAAGTATAAGTTAAAGTCCCCGTTCCTCCTGTAGCGGCAAAATAAACTGTGTTTGAGTCCAAATTACTGACCACAATGATATTATCTGTAGATTCCGATGATGCTGGGCTTTGCGTGTAACTTATTGATAGAGTTGTCCTTACCAACAAATTATAATCAATACGACCTTGAACATTATTCGCATCAACTGCTGATACAGTTAAAGGGTGTGGGCCTAATTCACCTGTCGATGCAATCTTTCCTAATATCGTTGCATCTGTTGTTGTTTTAATGAATTGAAGATGTTTTGGCAAGGTTCCAGAGGACAGTTGTATGGTATAAGGGGCCGTCCCTCCTGATGGCGTAATGACCTGTAAATAAGGTTGATCTTGCTGCCCTTCTGGTAAATAGCTAGGAGTAAAAGAAAGAGGATTGCTTAGAGTAAGTGTATAAATTTGCTCTCCTTTAGCCTGACTAGCATCTGTTGCAGCCACTTTAAAAGTATAAGAACCTGCTTTACTATTAGAAGTGCCGGATAAATAGACGACACCTGCTTCAGTATAATTGGGAGTAATGCCGTTTGGTAAGTTTCCAGTCACCGTATAAACATAAGGCGGCGTCCCACCTGATGCTGAAATCAAAGGCGATGTATATGGATACGTTCTTGTAGCATAGGACGTTAAAGATGAGGGACTGATATTTAAGATATAATCGGTGATGATAATGGTACTAGGAACTGTATTACTCACCGTAAATATACAAAATCCATTAGAGATAGATTGGCATCCTGTTTGTGATGCGACATCATACCTAGAATCATCAATACGTATTCCGGCTTGTACATAGGTTTTATTGGGAATTGTGGTTACAATACTGGCAGCGAAATGATCAAAATAATATCGCTGACAAGAAACCTTCGCCACACCATTTAAACATAATTCTACAGGAACTGGTTGAATTGCTGTTCCAAAACCTGTAATTGAAAACAAATCTCTAGCGTATACACAGCTTAAGCTATTGACTATGAAAAATAAAATACTATAAAAAAAAAACTTTATAGGTGTTTTCAAAAAAATCCCTTTCATATCCATTTTTATGGATTCAATCATACGCATTGTTAACTTAAAAAGTCAATTTCTATCTCACATTCGTTTAGTTCAATTCTTTATTGATTAGTGCAAAGTATCCTTGCATCCAATTTAGAAAAAAAAGATGGCCTGAGTACTGATTGAAAAAATACCCAAACGCCATCACGCCCAAACAAGGTAAAAATAATCGCTTCACAGATAGAATTTCTTGTTTATTAAGTTTTGCACGATAAGAATGAACATCTTCTCCATGACAAAGATGCTCCATTAAAAATCCTTGATAAAGTCGTATATGTTTCCCTAAAGCCCCATCCAGTGATATAACATTTTGCGGTGGATTGGCTTCGGGATGATGGCCGTGTGCATAAATCAAATGATAGTTTCTATGCATTTTGGGACGTGTCAAGGCCTGAGGGCACAAAGAGCGATTTTCACATAAAAAATACATCGTTGATTCTCGAAACCATTGCATATTTTTTAAATATTCATCTGGTGCATCACTGGCAGTATTGGCGAAGGCATTTAATAAATGATAAAGTTTTTCTTGTTTAAAGTGATATTTTAATTTTTCTAATATTGAAGCTAAAGAAATGATATCCATATCATTCCAATCAATATTGAACGCTCTCGCCAATTCTTTAAATTGTTCAAGACCTGTAATGCCATGGGTATATATAGTCAATTGATTTTCATGAAGCGAGTAGTCAAATAATTCTAGATAGGGCAAATAGGCTTTGGAAACCCAAGTTTTTATAGTTTTTAAATCAAAATGTCCGTTTTCATAGTGTAAAAGCAAGGCATCAAAAGAAGTTGAATATCCAAAAGGTACCATTGGATTTTTTTGTTCAACGCCTCTCACCAAAGCTGCATAACGAGATAAAAAACACAGACATGGTTAGATAAGATGATTCGATAGGGGACTTGATGTTCCTGGAGTTTTTTTAGAATAAAAAGAATCAATAAATCACTTGCTCCTCTATCCGCTAATTCATCACCAATCATACGAATGATAGGCTTATTTACCACTTCGGCCTCGTAAATAATTTTTATAAATTCCCGATATGAATTTTCATCTTGCGAATTTTGAACCAATGACTGGTAACACGCCACCAATTTTAAATATTTAGATACCGGTATTTTGAAAACGTGGTGTCGAATCAAAATGTAAACGAATAATAATGCATTCGAATGCAAATCGCCTATGGTGATTTGTTTTTTATTTATTTCAATAATCGAGGGGTAGCAAAAAAGATTAACGTCATTAAACAACTTAACTTACCTATCAACAACTCAACAAAAACTTGTATATATTACAAAATTTATTCATTTTCTGAAAGTTTTTTGATCAAAAACAAATAAATTGTGAATAAACCGATCACTTATTCACGTATAACCGATACATAAGATTGTGTATAAGTCGG
>DDPL01000081.1:3685-3858 GCA_002342175.1 Legionellales bacterium UBA2469
TTGTGTATAAGTCGGCTTATCTCACTTATACAGATCTTATCCTCTGGTAAAAAAGGGGGTTAACCACATCTAAAAAATAAAGCAAGTTATTGATTTTTAATGTAAAAAAATACTTACGAACTGATATTTTTAAACTAATAAAAACAAATAAAAAAGATCTTTAAATTATTTTT
>DDPL01000023.1 GCA_002342175.1 Legionellales bacterium UBA2469
AAGAGCTGCTCAAGCCATAAAAGACGAAATCGCTCATCTAAATTCAAGAGATGAAAAAATGGCTTACCAATTTTATGCACAATGGTTAAAAAATCAATTGGATACAATTATTGATCCAACAAAAATCAACTCTCTTTTAAATTTTATTTTACAAATTAAATGGCTTGAAATGGAATTTATAAGTTTTATTGCAAGTTTACAACAACATCAACAAGTTGCATGGACGTCATCATATATTTCTTCAAACAATAAAATAAATGGGGTCATTATTTCAAGGATTTATAAAGCCTTAAATGTTGAATTATGGCCTATGATAATCCATCAACTATCCGACAATCCCAATACTTTTCAATTTTTAAAACAATTAGCGACACATTCATTACTTAAGCGAAGTAATTTATCTTTATTTAATCAAATTGAATCTCAATTGAATGAAAGTTGTCCTGGAAATGATTTTTTTTCTATCAATGAAATTAGGGAAAAGATAAATGAGTTAAATGATTTGCCCATTGTATTTCAAACATATCTAGCGCAAAATAAAATCAATTATACCATTCCTGGTCTTATAGATGATTTACGAATTCATAACGATATTGATCTTTTGGTAATATTTTTAACATACTCTAAAAAAGACACCAATACCGATTTGAAAACAATATATTATTTACTTGATAACTATGGGCTATCTTCTCACTTTATTCATTTGGTTGATAAACTCGATATAAAAATGAATGTAGAACAATTAGATGATTTATGTATATTTGCTTTAAATGATTTCAATATTGATATTTATAATCAGCTTATGACATTAAGGAACCACAAATTTCCTAATGTACCAACAACAGAATTACCGGAATCTTTACAAGATAGATTAAATAATTTTAATCATACACCTGAAGAAGATAAGCAAAAAATATATCATATCATGCGTCAATTAAATCGGGGCCCAGGAAAAATTAATGTAAATGATAGTACGGATGGCATTCCTTCTGCAGCCCTATTTATTTTAGCTGCTATAAAAAAAGATAAACAGGATATTTACGACTATAGGCCAACTGTTTTTAATGCAAAAGATTTTAAACAATATCTTGAAATATTAAATCAAAGCCCTGTACCTGTTAATGAAAAATTCTTAATTGCGAGTTGTCATTGGATATCTGGTGAAATAGAAATACTTAGTGATACTGTCAATATTTTTTTATTAGATTCGTTTGGTACGCCAGATGAAGAGCATTTAATGACAATTAATAAAGTTTTTAAAGATAAGGAAATCAATTTTTTTGTGAGCAATAGCAAAAGACAAAATAGTGGTTCGGGATGTAGTGTTTTTGCGCTTGATGACATTAGGCATTTATCTACGAGATTTCAATATACCAACATACCCATATTTGAACATTTAAATATGAATATCACGGAGAGAATCCAACTTGAATCTGATCCAACGATATGGGTGAATCGATGTAATCTACCAGCGTCAATCATGCGAACGAAGCAATCAAGTGATGCTACACAAGAAAGTTTGCCCTATGCAAATGAACCGGTTAATCGAAATAAAGAACCATATATCTCATCGGTGAAAAAGTACTTTGTGTTTGATGAAACCAAAAATAAAGAAGTGAATCATCGCATCATTGAAAAATTAAAAAAAAATGCCAAGCGAGTGGAGAAATTTATTTTTGAAAATGGCTATGCAAAAGCGGCTATATTGGCACAAGCTCATACGCTTGGAGGCTTTATTGAAAAATCAAAATCTGCAGATTCAATAGACCATAAAAAAGAAGAACTACCATTTGCAACTTTTAAAAAATGCCTTAATGAAAACAAAGAAAACGCAAGCCCCGAAACCGATAATCTACAATCCAATCCAATTTGGGTCAAATCAAAGTGAAATCTTAAATTGTTTTAAATGAACGATTATTCAATACGCCACTCTAATAGTTCTTTTGCATAATAAGTCAGAATAAAATCACTGCCTGCTCGATGTAGTGCTGTTATAATTTCATGAACAGTTAAGCGTTCATTGATCCACCCTTTTTCCGCAGCAGCTTTAATCATCGCAAATTCACCACTGGTGTGATAAGCACCCAATGGCATTTGTGGAAAAGCTTGTTTCACTTGGGCAATGATATCAAGATACGTGTGACCTGGTTTGACCATTAACATATCAGCACCTTCTTTGATATCGAGTTCACATTCTAGCAAAGCATCACGTTGGGTCTGGTAATCCATTTGATAGGTTTTGCGATCCCCGAACTGAGGAGCTCCTTCTGCAGCTTGACGAAAAGGACCGTATAAGTGTGAGGCATATTTCACGGCATAACTGAGCACAATTTTATTTTCATAATGGGCGTTATTTAAAGCCAATCGAATCGCTTGAATCATGCCATCCATACATGCACTGGGTGCGATAATATCTGCCCCTGCTTTAGCATAACTTACTGCTTGTTTAGCCAGTAATTCAATACTTTTGTCGTTGTGTACATCATCATTGTGTACCACACCACAATGTCCATGATCGGTATATTCGCAAAGACAGGTATCTGCCATCACAAGCATGTCCGGCGCATGATGTTTAATGAGGCGAATGGCTTGTTGAATGATCCCTTCGTCATCAAAACTCCAACTGCCTGAGGGGTCTTTTTGTTCTGGAATACCGAATAAAATAACCGCTTTCAAGCCAATTTCACTTAAGTGTTTAATGGTTTTGGGAATGTGCTCTAAACGAATCTGTGAATGCCCTGGCATCGAGCTAATGGCTATGGTTTCACCTTTGCCATAACGAATGAATAAAGGAAGTACTAATTGATCATAAGGGATTTTGAATTCTTGAACGAAATGTCGAATCGCGCTAGATTGTCTGAGTCGACGGGGTCTAATCAATGGGAAGTGCATATCTTATCCTATTCAATACTGAGGGCATTGACTGCAGCAATGTCCTTGGTGCTTAAAAATTGTCGTTGGCCAATTTCAATATCATTTTGTAAAGGTAGAATGGTTTTTTGATTATTTTTAGAAAATGCAAACGCGGAATAATGCATGATGGACTGATAGTCGTAATCGCCATAATCTTTACCATCGGTAATGTGTTGGTTGAAATTATACCAATGCTGTTCGTAAATATTTTCCCATACAATTTTGACATAAGCATCACGGTCAAGTCGAGATTGTTCATGCCATAAACCAATGGTATGCCCCAATTCATGCACAATATTCATGGTATTGCAACGCGATGCGAGTCGAACGGTTTGCCCACCACCTTGTTTTCCAACATAAGACGCACAACGTTTGCCTTCATCAGGAATAAATACAACATAATCCGGAGTGTTGGCAGAGGGGAATTCAATTTTCTGAAAATGAATTTGCGTATTGTTTTCCCAAATCGCAATGGCTGATAAAATATATTTTTGAGTTTCTTCAGGAAGTTCTGGATGAAACATGTAGGGAATGATTCCCTTATTCCAGTGTCCGCCACCAAGTTTTTGTAGAATGGCTGCGTTATCATGTTTTTCAATAGGGTAAGGTGTAGTGTATTCTTTTACCAAGATATCGTCTTCAACAACAGCATAATCAGTTTCACGTTGGCACATGACATGTCGAATATTGCCCATGGGGTCAACAACCGGGATAGATAACCAGGGCGCTGCAAAAGCACTTATTTGACAGGAAACCAACATCAGAAGATGAATCAATTTCCTATTTATTGGACTTGTATGCATATCATTGGCTCTTTTTTAAAGGTTTATATAAGTTTATAAACTTTTTTTAAATTTCCTAAACAATCTATATTATCTTAAACCTTTATGTATTTTGCAATTTTATTGCCAAATCATAAATTTTATTTTTATTTTCACCTGTCAATTTTTGTGTAATTGACGTTGCTTGTTTGGTGGATAATTCTGCGAGTAAGATTTTAAGGATACGCAAGGTTTCTGAATCATCGGTTTGCGGCGCGGGTTGAGGCGGGATGATACACACGAATTCTCCCTTGCATCGATTGAGATCTACCTTTAGCCATGTCATGATTTGCGCAATGGTGGCAGATTCAAAATGTTCATAGCTTTTGGTGAGTTCTTTAGCGAGCACCATGTGTTGTCCTTCACCATACACTTTTTGCGCGTCATTTAGGCAATCCAAAATGCGATGAGTGGATTCATAAAAGACCACCGTTTCTTGTCGATGTTGTAGATGTTTAAAAAATTGAAGGCGGGCGGATGATTTTGCGGGTGGAAATCCGTGAAAAGAGAAGCTATCTGTTGGTAAACCAGCAGCAGAAAGTGCGCAGATGATGGCAGAAGGTCCTGGAATTGGAACAACTTGAATACCAAGTTGTCTTGCTTGTTGTACCAAGGGGTAACCTGGGTCGCTAATTAAAGGGGTTCCTGCGTCACTGATGAGGGCAATTTGTATCCCTTTTTGAAGCATGTTAATATAGCGTTCCGTTTTTTTTTGCTCATTATGAGCGTGAAATGATTCACAGGATGTGCTAATTTGAAAATGCTGCAATAAAATATTCGCATGACGTGTATCTTCTGCAAGAATAAGATTGACGTTTTTTAATGTGGATATCGCACGAAATGACATATCGTCAAGATTACCGATGGGTGTTGCGACGATGTACAGTTTTCCTGTGGATATTGCGCTTTGAAAGGACATGCTTTTACTCATTATTGCCGATTGGAAAAATTATGACAGGTATTTTACATTTTTTTAACAGAATTGGATTGTTTTTTGTAATTATTTTATGCAGTAGCTGTGGGGGAAATGGATTTTTTATGCCTTCAACTACACAATTATCTGCGACCTATAGCCCTTTTCAAATGTCTGCTGAAACTTATTTATCGAAAGCGGCTGAAAGTCCGATTGGTTTAAAACAAGATTATCAACTGATGGCGGTTGGACGCTATTTACATGATGGGATGCTCAACAATGCCAAGCAGTTATTGGATAGGATGCAGCCACAAAATGAACAACAACAAGCAAAGAAAACCATTTTAACAGCCAAATTATATTTATTAGAACACGATGCATCCACGACCATTCAAACATTAGCTGGCGTGCGTAACATAAGCACTTTAGATGTTTACTATCAAGCAGAATACCACGAGTTGTTGGCTTTGGCTTATCAAATGCAAAATCAAATTTCAGAAGCTGCGGCACAACGTATGAAATTAGATAACCTACTAAAAAACCCACAAGCGCAATTAAACAATCGTCAAAACATGTGGATGTTGTTACAAGAGATGCCCTCACCTGAACTGAATACTCAATTGATGGAGTCCACACCTGGTTCTGTTTGGCAAGGATGGTTAAAGCTTGCACAAATTATGCGATTACAAGAATTTGATAAACAATGGGCGCAATGGGCGCAAGCATTTCCAAATCACCCTGCCCACTCAATTGTGCAAAAGCCAAGTCGATGGACGGTCAGTGAACCTGTACAATTGAAAAACCCAAATCGTATTGCCTTATTATTACCTTTGTCAGGCGCATTTTCTGGTCCAGGCATGGCGGTTAAAGAGGGTTTTATGGCAGCAGCAAGCCAAAATGGCCAAGCTGCCAATGTGGTAACCTATGACTCTGCTAAGGGGGGCGCGGTGAGTCAGTATCAACGTGCCGTTGATGATGGGTCAGAAGTGATTGTGGGCCCATTGGTCAAGCCTGATGCAATGGCAGTTGCATCCCAAGCCGGTTCTGTTCCCACACTATTACTCAATGACGTATCTCGCTCTTTACCCAATAATACGTTTTCATTTGGCTATTCTCCAAAGGATGAAGCAGCTCAAATTGCACAAATTTTTCATAAAAAAGGGTATCATCAAGTGATGATGATAATCCCTAATAGTGAATGGGGGAGAGAGGTTTCAGGCGCTTTTTTACAAGCTGCACGCGCGCAACAATTGAATGTGGTCTCGACGGTTGAGTATGCACAAGGACAAAATTTGAGTTCATCGATTCGCCAGGCGCTCGCCTATGAAGAACATAAAAAGCGTAATGCCAAAGGCAAAGATGAATTACAAGTTCATCGTCGTAAGGATATTGATGCTATTTTTATAGTTGCTTATCCATCGATGGCGCGACAAATTGTACCTTTATTGAAGTATTATTACGCCGGTGATATACCAATGTACGCAACCTCCGCGGCTTATGATGCGTATGACAATCCTAATCAAGATAAAGACTTAGATGGGTTGCAGTTTACCGATATTCCATGGGTATTTGGTCATCAAGTGGGTCATCGAAACTGGCCGGAGCCTTGGAATACCTATAGTCGTTTATATGCGTTAGGATATGATAGTTATTATTTAACCAAACAATGGCAGCATTTACAGTCAATGCCGCGTTCTGGCATGTCGCGTGAAACCGGTGTTTTATATGTCATGTCCAATGGTCATATACGAAGAGAATTATCCACCGGACAAATGCGCAAAGGAACAGCGAAAGAGACCAGTGGTTTACTCGGTGCTTTAACGAATTGAACGACCACCATCCACATTTAAGGTTTGCCCCGTGATAAAGGGGCAATCGATGAGGTAGCCAATTGCTTGGGCGATGAAGAGTGGATCACCAATACGATGCAAAGGAATTTTGTCTAAAATCTCTAGTTGCAGTTCGGGTGTTAAGGTATTGCCATGTTCAGGCCAAAGTATGCTTCCGGGAGCTACGGCATTAACACGAACATCGGGTGCAAATTCTAAGGCGAGAGCTTCCGTTTGCATCCAAAAAGCAGCCTTGGTTTGCACGTACGCCACATATTCCTTAAGTGGTTTTTTGGCATGAATGTCAGTGATATTCACAATCAGCCCTTGGCTTTTTTTAAGTAGAGGATACGCTTCTCGACTGAGTAAATAGGGCAATTTAACATTAATTTGAAACATCTCATCAAAATCATGGTCTGATTTTGAAAATGCTGAAGCGTTGTTAACTAAAACATCAAGTTGAGGACTATAATCTTGAACTTGAGCCATTATCTGTTGATGTGCATTTGGATCATGGAGATCGACTTGAATTAAATGAGCACTTTTTGGTCTTTTTTGTAGTAATTGTTTACAAAGTGTTTGCGCTTCTTGCTCAGATTGGTGATAATGTAGCAAAATTTGGTAACCGCGCTCATGTAAATATTGAGCGATGCCTGCACCGATGCGACGAGCAGCTCCGGTAATAAGAACTGTTTTCATGGATTAACCTTATTATTTTTTTTTCATCATGATGAATACACAAGAATTTTTCAAGCAAAAAATACAATCTATTGGACAGTGTCCATTTCATGAGTATATGCAAATGGCGTTGTATGATGCCCAACATGGATATTATACCACCAAGGAGCATGTGATAGGATCGTCAGGTGATTTCATCACCGCGCCAGAGTTGTCGCCTTTATTCGGTGCCACTCTTGCCAAACAGGCACTGGATATTGTACGCCAATTACCAGCGTCTAATATTTTAGAGTTGGGCGCTGGGACTGGGCGATTATGCGTGGATGTCCTTAAATATTTAGAAGCACAAGATGCGCTACCTGAAACGTATTTTATTTTGGAAGTTAGTGCAACTTTGAAAGCACGGCAACAGTGTTTATTGCAAGAGAGCTTGCCTCATCTTGTTGAGAAAGTGCAATGGTTAACAGAATGGCCTCAAGATTTTATAGGCGTAATCTTAGCCAATGAGGTTTTAGATGCCATGCCAGTTCATCGTTTTATGTGGTCACATGGACAAGTATTTGAAAGTTATATTGTATGGAATGAACAGCAATCTAAATTAGAAGAAACCTTTTTACCGTCGCAAAACCAAGAACTCGTTGCCTACGTTCAAAGTCTAAAACTTGCGTCAGATACACCTTATTGCTCAGAAGTGAATTTATGGTTATCGGGTTGGATCTCTGGTTTAGAGCAGAGTTTAAAACAAGGTGTGGCAATTCTTTTTGATTATGGGTTCCCTCGACACGAGTACTATCATGAAGATAGAACACAAGGCACCTTGATGTGCCATGAGCGACATCGTGCACACCCGGACTTTTTATATCGTCCAGGTATGCAAGATATCACAGCACATGTTGATTTTACTCATGTTGCAGAAGAGGCACATGCACAAGGATTGCATATTTTAGGTTATACACATCAAGCTGCATTTCTATTATCGAATGGTATTTTAGAATTGATGGCTGAAGAAAAGGATGAGCGACAGTATCAGCGTCATTCCCTAGACATGAAATTATTATTGCAATCCCATGAAATGGGAGAAATTTTTAAAGTGATGGCTCTGGGAAAAGATTTTGATAAAGGTTTAACTGGATTTATGTTTTACGATAAACGAGTGAGTTTGTGATGAATGCATATTTAACCACCATTGAGTTGCAAAAAGAGAATATGACTTTTAATGCAGGACATACAACCATTTTTTCAGCAACAGAGCGTGAGCCATTACATGGCCATTATTATCAAATTTCAGTTGCAGTATCGGCATGGGTCACAGAAAATGGAATGAAGTTCGATTATCGCTATTACAAAAAACGCGTGGGTGATTTATGCATGCAACTGAATCAGATTTTTTTAATGCCGATGTATTCTCCATATTTAGAAATTTCTGAGGATTCTGAATACTATTATTTTAAGTTTAATCATAAAACCATGCCATTTCTAAAAGAAGATGTTAAATTAATGCCGGTAACCAATATTACTGTTGAAGAGTTATCGAGTTGGTTTGTAAAACAATTGACATCAGACCTGAAAGAATTAGATGATTTAGCCATAGAGAAAATTGAAGTTAAAGTCTTTTCAGCCCCTGGGCAGTCGGCAGGTATCATTTGGAAGCGTGAAACTGATGGAAGAAACCAAGGTTTGTCAAGTTTGTATTCCTAATACTTATTCGCAGGTTTACGATTATGAAATCCAGGCGCCCTACCCGCCCGTTGGTACACGTGTAGCCGTATCTTTTCGTCATCAAGAACGAATGGGTGTTATTTGGCAATTTATAGAAAAAACCAATACCGATATTGTTTTAAAGCAGCTTAAGTCATCAGCTGAACAATACCCGATTTTAGATGAAAATATGATGATGTTTTGTCGATGGTTATCGGAATATTATCATGCGCCTTTGTCTGAGATTTTAGCTTTGGCTGTCCCTAAGTGGGTGCGTTGTCTCGAACGTCCTCTTTTTCCCCCAAAAACGTCCTGGATTGTGTTTCGGCAAATGGTTGCGATACCGCCAAAATTAAAAAAACTCATACAGTTTCAAGATACTTTAAGTATGCTCGGTGAAATCGAAGCTTCTCAGCTTAAATCTTACGGGTTATCGAAAGCACAACTTCAAAAAGCCATCGAATGGGGGTGTTGTGAAGTTGTACTCAAAAGTAAAACCTTTGGTTCATCGAGCCCCGTTCAGTCTTTAACACTCCATTCAGAACAACAAGCGATTGTTGATAACCTCGATGTTGATAAATTCAATGTAAATCTCATTCAGGGTGTGACAGGCAGTGGTAAAACCGAAGTTTATATTGAGCTCATGAAAAAAGTGTTTGCTCGTGGTGAGCAAGTCTTATTACTGGTGCCTGAAATTGGTTTAACCACGAGTTTATTTGAACGTCTTCAGGCCCGATTATCTATTCCTATGGTCTTGTTTCATTCAAGTTTAACGGATAAGCAACGATATGAGCATTGGTTGCATGCTTACCATGGTCAGGCACAATTAATTGTAGGTACGCGCAGTGCGGTATTTGCTCCCATGTCAAAATTAGGATTAATCATTATTGATGAGGAACATGATCCAAGTTTTAAACAAATGGATGGTATTCGTTACTCTGCAAAAGATGCGGCCATTGTACGCGCTAAATTACACGATAGAGCGATTATTTTAGGGACCGCAACACCAAGCCTTGAAACTTACCAAAATGTCATGGATGGCAAATATAAGCGTTATATCCTCAATCAAAAAGCGTTATCTTCAACACCCTTACAACACATGGTCGTGGACTTACGCGCACAATCGACGCAACATGGTTTAAGTCAGCAGGTTTTGCAATGTATGCAAGAAAAACTGATGGCCGGTCAGCAAGTATTGGTTTTTATGAATCGTCGAGGTTATTCACCACTATTGTTTTGCCATGACTGTGGATGGGTGAAAGATTGTCATCATTGTGATGCGCATATGACTTTGCATCGTAAGAGCAACTGTGTTATTTGTCATCATTGTGGCATGAGGGCTCCCGTTCCGACAAAATGTTTACAATGCACGTCAAATCAATTGATGCCCTTAGGTGTGGGCACAGAACAGTTATATGATTTTTTAGTTGAGCATTTTTCTCAGTATCGAACCTTGCGATTCGATAGGGATGTGGTGAAAAATCGACAGGATTTGGAAACCAATCTTCAAAAAATCGCCCAACATGAAGTGGATATCATTGTTGGGACGCAAATGCTTGCCAAAGGGCATCATTTTCCACAGTTGAGTTTGGTGGTGATGGTCGATGGAGATAGTGGTTTTTATCAAACTGATTTTAGAGCATTAGAGCGTTTAGGACAGATGTATACGCAAGTATCCGGACGTGCTGGGCGCGCGCATGTCGCTGGTACCGTGATGATTCAAACGCATTTACCGCACCATCCTTTATTGGTTACACTCTTACAACAAGGTTATGAGCCTTTTATTCAAGCACTTCTGGAGCAACGTAAAGAGGCATTTTTACCACCATTTGCATATTTGGCATTGGTGCGTGTGCAAGGAAAAAATAGTTATCAAGTTCAACAGTTTTTATTAGGATTGATGCAAAAAATAAGCTTTAATGAGCTACAAGTTCTGGGACCAGCACCTGCACCAATGGAAAAAAAGGCCGGTCTTTTTAGATGGCAGCTCATGTTTAAAGCGCATAAACGTTCGCAATTACATCAGCAATTACAAGGCTTCTTATCAATTTTACAAGTAGAAATTCCCAAAGGTTTGAAATGGTTTGTTGAGATTGATCCTTATGATGGAGGTTAAATAATAAGAGTGGGAAGATTTACTAATACAAGTATTTAATGTAAGCGGAGCTGCTCGAACATGGAAATAATCTTATCAATGTCATTTATCCTTTGAGGAAACGCTCAATTTCTCCAATCAGATAAAAGGGAATGGATAGCAAATTTCCATCAAACTTTAGGGGTTGTTGAGATACTTTGATGCCCAGAGGAAGATTTTTTTCTTGCATGAAGAGGTGCAATGATTTTAATTGACCAGTTGAGCCTGCTTTAACCTCAATGGGAATGATTTTTGCATCATAAGATTTAACATAATCGACTTCTGCCATACTGGATTTTTTATCACGACACCAAAAATATAAGTGTGGAGCCTCAATATTTGAGTCATAAGCGAGCAATTCTTGGCCTACAAACTGTTCGGCAATTGCGCCTTGGGTTACTAAAATAAGGCCCTCATTTAGCCAAATTTCTGCTGATAAGCGACTAGAACGTGTCATTAAGCCAATATCAAGAAATACAATTTTAAATTTTTTTTTCATTAATCAATGCGATCAAAGGAAGGCCAGATGCTGATGAGCTATAAATGGGATAAATTAAGCCAGCATGTTGTAGCAATTCCAGAGCCAATTTTATATTTAATGAGCGTGTATTTGGATCAATATTTGCATATTTGATATGTGTGCCAACAAGTCCCGGCGCTTTCTCGAATACTCGCTGAACATATTGAATTTGACTATGTTTTGCATATTTACCAAAATCTTGCCGATAGGTGGTTAATAATATGGTTTGTTGTAACTCAGATTCTGCTAAATCGTATTGATGCGCTGTATGAGTTGATGATAAATAGGCTTGTAATACGGCCGGCATTCCACCCAGTACCATGTATTGTTTGACTAATTTTAAAAGCTTTAGGTGGACAGACTCTGGTATGGTTTCCTTGGGATGGATTTTCTCAATAAAATGACGTAGCTCAGCGTAACCCATGGCTAATAAAAACTCTTTAAAAGACAACGGTTTTAGATATAAGGAATGTATTCGCCCTACCGGTATCCGAAAATCCTCTTGATTTAAAGTGAATTCTAGCAAGGAGCCTGCGCCAATAACGTGAAGCTCGGGAAGTTGTTCTTTAAAATAACGCAGTGCGCGAATGGCATTTGGACAATCTTGAATTTCATCTAAAAAAAGAAGAGTTTTTTCGGGTATGATTTTTTGTTTAGTGATAAGGATAAAGCTGTCACTATATCTTTGGGATGTAGATTATTAAAACAAGGAGCTAGCCATGGATCTTGCTCAAAATTAACGGTCACCAGGTTTTCAAAATGTGTTTCACCAAATTTATTGACGATATATGACTTGCCAACTTGTCGAGCGCCGCGCAATAGCAAGGGCATGCGATTTTTTTTCTTTCCACTCCAATAAGCTTTTTTCAATATCTCTTTCCATTATTACACCATTTTTGCTAAAACACCCTTGTATTTTAGCACTTTTTTTGACAAAAGACAGGGGTGTTTTTTTAAACAGCGATGGGCGCTTTGATGGATGGATGACTTTCGTAACCAATAATTTCAAAGTCCTCAAACTGATAAGTATCAATGCTTGTGGGCTTGGATGTGATATTGAGTTTTGGAGATTGGAAAGGTGTACGTGAAAGCTGTAAGCGAGCTTGTTCTAAATGATTGCTGTATAAATGGCAATCGCCACCCGTCCAAATGAACTCTCCGACATCAAGGTCGCATTGCTGTGCTATCATGTGGGTTAAAAGTGCATAAGAAGCAATGTTAAAGGGAACGCCTAAGAACACATCAGCAGAACGTTGATAAAGTTGACAAGATAGTCGGCCATTGGCCACATAAAATTGAAACATGGCATGACATGGGGTTAATGCCATATGTTCTAATTCACCGACATTCCAACTGTTAACGATTAAACGACGAGAATCGGGGTTATTTTTAATTTCTTTTATAACGTTGTCGATTTGGTCAATCGTCTTGCCGTTGGCCCCTTCCCAACTGCGCCATTGTTTGCCATAAATGGGACCTAAATTACCATTTTCATCAGCCCATTCGTCCCAAATACGAACACCATGTTCTTTAAGATAGTGAATGTTGGTTTCACCCTTTAGGAACCATAATAACTCGTGAATAATGCTTTTTAAATGCAATTTCTTCGTGGTCACCAATGGAAAACCTTTTTGTAGATTAAATCGCATTTGATAGCCAAAAACTGAAAGCGTTCCGGTACCAGTACGGTCTGTTTTTGGTGTGCCATATTCTAAAATATGGTTAAGAAGTTGAAGATACGTTTGCATGATGTCGAGTAAAATACCAAATAATGAATCCAGAAATGAACATTGGAATGCATAAGATCTGCCCCATGCTCAGCCAATCCCCGATAATAAAACCTAAATGCGCATCGGGCTCTCTAAAAAATTCTACCGTGAAACGTAAAAGACTGTATCCCATTAAAAAAAATGCAGTGGGGTATCCCACAGGCCTTCTTTTTTGAGTATACAAAAAAAGTACAATAAATAATAGCAGTCCTTCCAGTCCTAATTCATAAAGTTGAGAGGGGTGTCGAGGCTCAGGTCCTGCGCCAGGAAAAACCATTCCCCATGGCATGGTTGTTGGGCGCCCCCACAGTTCACCGTTGATAAAGTTCCCAAAACGCCCCGCCGCAAGACCTAAAGGCACCAAAGGAGCTGTGAAATCAGTGACCTCTAAAATACGACGATGTTGGTGTTTTGCCACATAGACAAGACCGATGAGTGCACCAATCAATCCACCATGAAAAGACATGCCACCTTGCCATATTTTAATAATGAGTAATGGATGCGATAGCCAATCATAAAAGTTATAAAAAAACATATAACCAAAGCGCCCACCTATAATAATGCCAAGGGCGGCATAAAAAATTAAGTCCGAGATTTGTTCGGCATTCCATTTTAAGTTCAATTTTTTAGTTTGGTGTTTTGCAAGCAACCAGGCAAAAATGAAACCCAAAATGTACATGATGCCATACCAGTGAATTTGTATAGGACCGAATGATAAAGCCACGGGATTTAAATGAGGATATGTCATCATAATTAATGTTTCCCTGCGCGAATAAGGCCTCCAAGACCTTGATTTTGTAAAATTTCTTGTAGATATAAACGGATTTCATTTGGATTTTCCATGGCCAATACATCGGCAAGAACTTGTCGACTTTGTGCCAAAGAGAAATTTCGAATTACCCACTTGATGCGAAGTAAACTAGCCGAGTTCATGCTTAAAGCATCAAAGCCCATGGCGAGTAAAAGAAGTGTTGCCAAAGGGTCTCCCGCCATTTCTCCACAGATACTGACTTTAACTCCTGCGGCATGCCCACTTTCAACAATTTTCATCAACATTTTTAGAATAGCAGGATGTAATGAGTCATAAAGATTGGCAACGTGAGCATTGTTTCTGTCCACGGCTAAAAAATATTGTGTAAGATCATTGGAGCCGACCGAAAGAAAATCCACACGTTTAGCAAATTCATGGGCTTGGTAGGCGGCTGCGGGTACTTCAATCATTACCCCTATCTGTGGTTTAGGAATGTTATAACCTTCTTCGAGTAATTCTTGATATGCTTGATGAATCAAATAAATGGCTTCATCAACCTCACTTAAGGTGGTGACCATGGGCAACATGATTCTCAAGTTTTGCGTTTCTTCATTGGCTCGCATCATGGCACGAACTTGTAACAAGAAAACATCGGGATGATCTAATGTGACGCGTATTCCTCGCCATCCAAGATAAGGATTGCTTTCTTTGATAGGGAAATAAGGTAGAATTTTATCGCCCCCAATATCTAGGGTGCGCATCGTCACTTCATGGGGTGCGAAAGCCTTTAAAATTTGTCTATAAATAATGTATTGTTCGTCTTCGGATGGGAAACGATCTCGACTCATAAAAGGTACTTCAGAGCGATAAAGACCCACACCCTCGGCGCCAACACTCATCGATAAACCCGCGTCCATGGCTAATCCTGTGTTGACTTGAAGTTTAAGACGATAATTGTCTTGGGTCTCGGCAAGTTTATCTCTTAGCGTAAATAAGCTTTCATTTAACTCATCTTCTTCTTGGCAGAGTTGCTTGTATTCATAGATAAGATTCTTGGGTGGAGAGATAATCACCGTTCCACTATAGCCGTCCACAATAATGGCTCTTTTTGATAAATCTTCGAGTTTTAACCCAATTACGCCCATGACCGTTGGAATGTTCATCGCACGAGCAAGGATGGCAACATGTGAGTTATTAGAGCCCTTAATCGAAACAATTCCAGCTAAATAACCTTCTGGTACTTCAGCGAGATCGGCTGCTGTAATTTCTTCACCTACTAAAATCGTGCGAGGGTTATAGATGGACTCTTCTTGATGAATCGCTTGTAACTCAGCTAGAATGCGTTGACCAATATCTTTAATATCGGTTGCACGTTCTCGAAGATATGGATCAGCAATCTCATTAAATTGGCTAATGTACCGTTTGATAACCGTAGATAATGCCGCTTCTGCTGTGAGGTGTTCTTCTTGAATTTCGAGGACAATTTCATCACGAAGTTGATCTTGGCCAAGAATGCCGACATAAACATCAAACAACGCTTGTTCTTGTTGCCCGACACTGATGGCAATCCGACGTCCTAAACGTTGGATATAGTCTTTGGTGTCATTGAGTGCTTTTAGGAATGCTTGAATCTCTTTTTCAGGATCTTGTGCGAGTTGTTTGGGCACAGCATCAATATCAGCCTGAGGATAAATAACAACTCCTCTTCCAATACTAATTCCTGCGACACAACCTAAGCCACTTAGGCTCATTTCAGAGCCCGCGGTTGCCATCGATTCTTGATGGGAATATAGTGTTGTTAAATTTAATAATTCCCCAGTTGCTTCAGCATGTGCGATGAGCCCACCAAGTTGTGCGGCCAGCGTAATTAAAAACGCTTCTTCTTCATCATCAAAACAGGCTTTTTCTTCTTGTTGAACGGTTAATACACCGTAAAGTTTTCGATGTTGTAAAATGGGCACACCAAGAAACCCATGTAATTGAGACTCATTAAGCATGGGGTGATCGATAAAGTTTGGATGCAAATGAGCGTCTTCGGTATTGATAGGTTCTTCACGTCGGCCAATGAGGCCGACAATACCTTGCTCTTGATGAAAATGAATAGGGCAAGATTTATCGAGAGGGAGGCCTTCAGTTGCTACCAATACATATTCATTATGTTTATAATCGATCAGGTAAGCGTTAACGGCATCACAATTAATGGCTTCTTGAACACGTTGCACCAATATTTGTAATGCTTGTTCGAGTGAGGCTGCATGACTCACATCTTGGATAATTCGTTTAAGTGTCTTTAACATCTACCGTATAGTTGCTCGTTTTTTAAATAAACCCAATCCTACTTTTCTTTTCTTTAAGAATTGTTCTAATTCTTTTAAAGCTTGGGCATAGACTTGTTGTTTAAAAAAGATAACTTGTTTGGATGGTTCTTCATAGTCTATCCAACGCCAGCTATCAAATTCCGGAGTGTCGCTAAGGTCCAATCGAATTTTTTGTTCGCTGGAAACCAGCTTTAACAAAAACCATTTTTGTTTTTGTCCTATCACGACGGGTTCTTTGCCATGACGAATATACTGGGGAGGTAAGCGATATTTAAGCCACCTTTTGGTTGCCCCAAGTATTTTTACATCTTCTTTGTGTAACCCTATTTCTTCAAATAATTCACGGTACATGGCTAATGTCGCACTTTCACCAGTCATTAGCCCGCCTTGTGGAAACTGCCATGCATCATGACCTTGTCGTTTTCCCCAAAAGACACGTCCAGAATCATTGACCAATATTATCCCTACATTTAGCCTGTAGCCGGCGCGGTCAATTACCATGATAACTTAAACAACTGTTTAGTATGATTAATTTGATTGTTTCATAAAAAGCCTAGCTTTGGCAACATATTCTCGGATTTTTAGACTTGATACCTGTGATATAAATTAGGATAATCTTTTTTAGAAAATGATTCAGTGTGTTTTTTTCTTTTTTTCTGCAATTGATGTAAAAATTGCCTAAACAATTCGTTTCGATTTATGTATAATCAAATGTTCACAGAAAATTTATTTAATGTCGTAGGGGAAGCAGGTGTCGGATGCGTTGGCTTTAGATAGCCTGTGGTCAAAATGTTTGAGTGTTTTACAAGAAGAATTTCCTTCTCAGCAATTTAATACTTGGATTAGACCGTTACAGGCCACCATACATAACCAGCATTTGGTTTTATTGGCACCAAATCGCTTTGTTGTCGATTGGGTAAGAAAAAATTTTTTAAATCGCATTCAAGAGCTGGTTGCGCATTATGCTTCAAGTTCTGAGATCAATGTTCAATTAGAAGTAGGTTCAAAACCAGCAACGAATTCGGTCACGGCGGTCGTTGACCCCATGACAAGAACTGCACAGCCATCAGAATCGAAAGTTGAAACGAAGAAAGAAATTTCTGCACCCATGGTGAAAAAAGCTGATCACTTTAAAAATACCTATCTCAATAAGAAATTTATTTTCGATAGTTTTGTGGAAGGAAATTCGAATCAGTTAGCGCGTGCAGCTGCCTTACAGGTTGCTGAAAAACCTGNNACTGGTGAAGCTTATAACCCTTTATTTATATATGGCGGCGTTGGTTTAGGAAAAACGCATTTAATGCATGCGATTGGAAATACCATTTTAAAACACAATCCGGAAGCAAAAATTTTGTATTTGCATTCCGAGCGTTTTGTGGCCGATATGGTGAAAGCATTGCAGACGAATTCAATTAATGAATTTAAGCGCTATTATCGTTCACTTAATGCTTTATTGATTGACGATATTCAATTTTTTGCAGGAAAAGATCGGTCACAAGAAGAATTCTTTCATACTTTCAATGCCTTATTAGAAGGCCAGCAACAAATTATTTTAACCAGTGATCGCTACCCCAAAGAGATCGAGGGTGTTGAAGAGCGATTAAAATCTCGTTTTGGTTGGGGACTGACAGTAGCTGTAGAGCCTCCAGAATTAGAAACGCGAGTTGCGATTTTAATGAGTAAAGCAGAACAATCTCATGTTGATTTGCCTTATGAGGTAGCTTTCTTTATTGCGAAACGTATTCGTTCGAATGTTCGTGAGCTTGAGGGGGCATTGCGCCGTGTGATTGCGAATGCACATTTTACGGGAAAACCAATAACCATTGAATTTGTGAATGAAGCATTACGAGATTTATTGGCATTACAAGATAAGTTGGTCACTATTGAGAATATTCAAAAAACAGTCGCTGAATATTATAAAGTCAAGGTGTCTGATTTGCTTTCAAAGAGAAGAAGTCGTTCAATTGCTCGTCCGCGACAAATGGCCATGGCATTGGCTAAAGAATTGACCAATCATAGTTTACCTGAAATTGGCGACCATTTTGGTGGACGTGATCATACAACTGTTATTCATGCATGTCGTAAAGTTAAAGAACTGACAGTTTGTGAAAATGATTTTTCTGAGGATCATAAAAATTTAATGCGAATTTTATCATCTTAATCTGAAGGGGTTTGAGATATGTCATCATTAAAAGTCAATAAAATGGATTTGCTGACCCCTTTATCGATGGTTGCGGGTGTGGTCGATCGCAAACAATCTAAGCCGGTGCTCGCAAATGTACGTTTGCGCTGGGATACCCATACATTAACGATAACCTGTAGTGATTTAGAAATTCAAACAACTGCCAAAGTACCCTGTGAATCACAAGAGCCGGATGGTATTACGGTAGCTGCTAAGAAATTTTTAGAGATTATTCGTTGTTTAGACGATGTTGCTGTGGTGGAATTGATGGTGCAAGAAGGGCATTTACGAATCAAACAACAACGTAGCCAATTTAAATTAGCAACTTTGCCAATTGAACAGTTCCCTATGCGTCAAATTGAAGATGCAGGTGAATTGCGACATATTCCCCGAGCCCCATTAATGAAGGCCTTGCAATCAACTGTGTTTGCCATCGCTTTGCAAGATGTTCGAGCATTTTTAAATGGCTTATTGATGTCGATTGAGAATGAATATTTGGTGATGGTGGGAATGGATGGTCATCGTATGGCCATATCCAAGATGGCATTACCAGAAACATTTAGTGAGCGGCGACTTATACTTCCTCGAAAAAGTGTCAATGATTTATTGCGATTATTGCAACAAGTCGATGATGAAGAAGTTCGGATGACACTACATGCCGATCATTGCGTCCTGACCACTGCTCAGTATCACTGGGATAGTAAGCTGATTGATGCTCGTTTTCCGGCATATCAGCGTGCGATTCCCCAACAACAAGATAAATTGGTCTATGTCGATCGAGAACAATTACGTCGGGCCCTTGTTAGAACCATGATTTTAGCAAATGAACGTTTCAAAGCAGTGGTCTTATCGTGGACTCAGAGTGAGCTGCAGTTGGTAGCTTATAACCAGGAGCATGAAGAGGCTGCGGAAGTATTAACGGCTGATGTGCAGGGCGAAGATATGAAAATAGGGGTTAATGCACACTATTTATTAGACGTTTTAAGCCATTTACCTGAAGGCCAGATATGTATGTCGTTTACCAATCCCGATAGCAGTATTTTAGTTCAGTCAGCACACGATAAGAATTATCAATATTTGATTATGCCGATGAAATTATGATACTCCAAGAATTGACAATCCGACATTTTCGTAATTTAGAACGTGTTGAATTGATACTACACCCTCGCTGTAATGTATTTATCGGAGGCAATGGTGAAGGAAAAACCTCGCTTTTAGAGGCCATATATTTTTTGTCCCGCGGACAATCTTTTCGTACACACATGACCTCCCCCTTGGTTCAATTCCATCATCAGGCGTTATCATTATCTGCAAAAAATGGACAAGGTGACCATATCCATTTTGAAAAGCCGGCTAAGGGAGTGAATAAGCTCTCATTAAATCAAAAAAAATGTCAGCGCATGAGTGATCTGACCAAACTTTTGCCGTGTCAGTTGTTTTATCAAGATCATTTTCAAATTATTGATGCATCCTCGCAAATTCGTCGTCAATTGCTCGATTGGGGCCTTTTTTATATATATCCAGAATATTTAAAACTTTGGCAAGATTTTAAACGAGTCCTATTACAAAGAAATGCTGTTTTAAAACAAAAAGGAAACCTTGAAACCCTTCGTTTATGGAACAAACCCTTTNNCTTCGTTCATGCCGCTTTGAAAATTAATGAATATCGACAGAGATATTTAAGAGATTTGCAACAGGAATTATCAGTAATGCAAGGACCAGATTGCCAATTAAAGTATTTTAATGGCTGGGATAAAACCAATCAGGGATTTTCCCTCATCGACATTTTGGGCTTACAGGAAGAGTTGGATAGAAAACATTTATATACGCATTCAGGCCCACAGCATGCTGATGTCCTCTTTTTAACGCCACAAGGTAAAGGAAAAATCGAATGGTCTCGTGGCCAACAAAAGATGATTTTGATTTTACTAAAACTTGCACAGTCGAAGTTATTAAATCAGCCTTGTTTATATCTTTTAGACGATATTGCAGCAGAATTAGACCAAACGCATCTAAATCACTTGTATGAGAAGTTAAAAAATGTGAATGGTCAATTGATGATGACTGCTTTAGACGATGCTGCAAAAATACATCCATTTTTTGCAGATAGTCGTTGGTTTTATATTCAAAATGGCGCGATTCAACAAATTATTGATGTTTAAGTTGTTGATAGTATTGCATGGCTTGGTCTCTTGCCTTGGAATGGTCAACCATGGGATGCGGGTAATCTAAGCCCAAAGTGATTTCGAGCTCAGATGCATCCCAAGGATGATGAATCCATTTATTGGGAACATTTTGAAGTTCAGGAACCCATTGTCGTACATAAATTCCTTCGGGATCAAATTTTTCACCTTGTAACACGGGATTAAAGATTCTAAAGTAGGGCGCGGCATCTGCTCCAGAACCTGCAACCCATTGCCAACTGGCTGAATTACTTGCCAAATCTGCATCAAGCAAGGTTTTTTCAAACCAGGCTAGACCTTCACGCCAATCAATAAACAAATCTTTAATCAAAAATGATGCTACAATCATGCGCACTCGATTATGCATGGTTCCGGTGCGCCAGAGTTCACGCATGCCTGCATCAACAATGGGGTAACCGGTTTGTCCCTTTTTCCATCGTTCAAAAGCTTTAGCATTGGTATGCCATGGAAACGCGTTGAACTCAGGTTTAAAATTATCGGTAGGTAATTTTGGAAAATGATAAAGCAAGTAATAGGAAAACTCTCGCCATCCTAATTCTGAAAGAAAGTGCAGAACATGTTTTTCATGTTCTGGATGATGTAAGCCGTATTCTGTTAGGGTCCTATATATTATCCATGGACTGATTTCTCCAAAATGTAAATGTGGAGATAAATTTGAAGTGGCTTTTAAAGCGGGTTGATCTCGACCATCTTTGTATTGATGAGCACCTTGGGATAGGAAATTTTGTAATTTTTCTTGAGCGCCCTTTTCGCCTGGATTCCAGTAAGAAGGAAATAAGTCTGCCCAATTGGGGTTGGTGGGTAAAAGTTCCCAATCGGCTATATTTTCAGAGATACAATCAATGTTTTTGGGCCAGTGATGAACAGTCTCTACAGGTTGTATTTGAATTTGTTTGAGACATTGTTTCCAAAAAGGTGTAAAGACTTTAAATGGAAGACCTTGTTGGTTTTTTACTTCCCAAGGCTCGTTCAAAAGGCTTGCGTTGAATGATTTGACGATAAGACCTTGTTCTTTGAATCTAGATTTTAATTGCTGATCTCTATCAATCGTGTTTGGTTCATAACAACGGTTCCAATATACCGCATCTATTTCGTGTTGTTGAATGAGTTCAGAAAGAATAGCTTGTGGTTCTCCTTGTCTGAGCACAAGCTTAAGATCATGTGTTTTCAATGATTGTTCAAGCGCAATTAAACTGTGATGTAACCACCATGATTGTGCTTTGGCCTTAAGCTTATTAAGAGGCTCATCTTGGATAAAAATGAATAGTACTTGCTCATGGTTTTGGCATGCAAATGTAAGTCCTGGATTGTCCTCTAAACGTAAATCTTTCCTGAACCAAAATATCGCTTTAGACATTTGAAAATCCTTTAAAAATGATTATATTTTAGGGAGCATTTTGGTTATAATCAAATGGTTTCACGTGAAACCATCAACTTGATAATAACAATAAGATGTTTCACGTGAAACATCTGAACAAAAGTTAAAATCAAGATATATGAATATCTTTATCCTTATTTGTTTGTTGATGCCTAACATATGGAATAATAATCATAGGGATGGTTTCACGTGAAACCATTTTTATTTTTTAACAAGGGCAATCGATTCATTAAGTGAGGGAATAATCGCTTCAAGATGAAATCGTTTAAAAATATGTGTTTTAAGTGCACGAGCGGCATCTAATTCACCATGAGTAATGATAATTGTTTTGGGTAAGCTTTGAAAACCGGCAATCCAATCTAATATTTCTTGATAATCGGCGTGGGCGGAGGTACTTGTTAGCGTGATGATTTGCGCACGGATGGTAACCATCTCCCCATGAATTTTTAGATGTTTTTCTTGCTCCAACAAACGTGCACCACGTGTGCCAGGTGCTTGGTAACCAGTTAAAAGAATGGTGCTTTTCTCATCAGGACCATAGTGCTTAACGTGATGAAGTATTCTTCCTCCTGTAATCATACCGCTTGCGGAAATAATAATCTTTGAATATTTTTGTTCATCCAATGCTTGAGATTCTTCGCGTGAATTGACATAAGTGATGCTATCACAGATAAGATGACATTGTTCAGGTGATAAACGGTGTTCATCATAGTGGCTTTGAAGAATTTGAGTAGCATTTATTGCCATGGGACTGTCAAGATATATGGGGAGATTTGGTATTTTTTTTTGTTGCTTTAGTTGATAGAGATAGTACATCATGGATTGTGTCCGGCCGACTGCAAAAGCTGGAATAAGGATAGTACCACCTATTTTGGCTGTATGGTTGATGGTCTCCGTAATGATTTGATAGGGGTTTTCATTCGTATGCAATCGATTACCATAGGTTGACTCAATAATAAGGGTATCACAGGACTTCGGTTGCTGGGGAGCGCACATGATGGGATCGTGTGGTCTTCCTAAGTCGCCACTAAAAATGACGTGTTGTTTTTCAGCAAAAATATTGATGATACTTGCACCAAGGATGTGTCCGGCTCTTTGCCATTGAACATTGATCTCAGGAAAAAGGGGATAAATTTCATCAAATGCAATGGGAGAAAATTGTTTTAGGCAAAGTTCTGCATCTTGTTCTGTATATAAGGGTAAAGCGGGCTCATGTTTTGAATAGTGATATTTATTAGCTCGGCGAGCGTCTTCTTCATGTAGGTGTCCACTATCAGGCAAAAGAATTTTGCATAGGTCATACGTTGCTTGTGTGCAGTAAATAGGACCTTTAAATCCATTTTTAACCAACAAGGGAAGATATCCTGAGTGATCAATATGAGCATGTGTCAAAAGAACCGCATGAATTGAAGATGGCGCAATGGGTAAATCATCCCAATTTTTAAGACGTAAGGATTTCAATCCTTGGAATAAACCGCAATCTATCAGTATTTGATGGTGTTTCGTTTGAAGCAGGTACTTTGAGCCTGTTACGGTTTGTGCGCCACCTAGAAATGTGAGTTTCATGTTGTCTCCTACACATATATTTAATTGTAGGATAGATTTTGAGAAAGGTTTGAACTATACCTAAAATATATCCATTATCTTTTAAATTTATGAAAATGACCCAATGGGTAGTGATTACAGGTCCCCCCTCATCTGGAAAGACAACTTTAGTGAATGCTTTAAAAGCAAAGGGACATATTGTGAGTTCTGAGGTGGCCAGAGAAATCATTCAATATACCTTGTCGCCAGGGCACTTCAAAAAATGTATGCCGCGAGATAGTTTGGCTTTACAACGAGAGATATTGGCGGTCACCTTAAAGAGGGAGCACTCTTTATCCCTGGATCAAGAAATATTTTTTGATAGAGGTGTTCCGGATAGTATCGCATATTTTGAATTTCATGGATTTAATCCAGAAGATGCAATTCGTTCTTCACAATTTAGACATTATAAACGCATTTACTATTGCGAAGGTTTGCCGGTAGAAAAAGATGGTTTGCGTCTTGAAAACGATAGCATTGCCCAAGAGATTGGAGAGCTAATTATTAAGGCTTATTCCAGTTTAAATTATGAAATTATATTTTTGCCTGTGGTCAGTGTTGAGGAAAGAATGGCGTTGGTTTTAAAAGATTTAAAAAAATAATGCAAGGATGTCGTCAATGCCTTAAAATGCGAGAATGTTAAAATGAAGTGTCATCATATGAATAAAAAAATATTAATTATTAATACTGGGGGTACCATTTCAAGTGTACGCACACAAAATGGATTTGCTCCTTTGTTGGGACACTTGAAAGAAACATTGCCATGTTTAATGGAATTAAAGCATCCTGAGATGCCTAAATATGATATTCATGAGTATGATCCTTTATTAGATTCTTCAAACATGACTTTAAATCAATGGAATTTGATTGCAGAAGATATTGCACAATACTATGAGGATTATGATGGGTTTGTGGTATTACACGGCACGGATACCATGGCTTATACAGCTTCAGCATTATCTTTTATGTTGGAGAATTTGGCAAAACCAGTTATTTTGACTGGATCACAAATTCCATTGACGGAAGCAAGAAATGATGCCGTGGATAATTTAGTGACTTCCTTATGGTTATGCGCGCATACTGAATTACATGAAGTCTGTGTTTATTTTGATCATCAATTGTTGAGGGGCAATCGTGCGCGAAAAATGAGTGCACAGTCTATGTCTGCCTTTGGATCTCCCAATTATCCAATGCTTGCTGATGTTGGTATTCATATTCAATTGAAGGAAGAGTATTGTTTAAAAAAACCCAAACAAGCTTTTCATTTTCAAAAACTATCTCCTCATTTCATAGCAAATTTTCGATTGTTCCCTGGATTTTCTACCGATGTTTTAAGATTTATATTGGAACAACCTGTTGAGGGATTGGTTTTAGAGACATTTGGAAGCGGGAATGCACAAAGCAATAATCCTGATTTTTTACATATTTTGGAACAGGCCTATCAAAAAGGGGTGGTTATTATCAATGTTACGCAGTGTGTTCATGGGCGTGTGGAAATGAGTCAATATGAAACGGGATATCGCTTGCAACAAGTGGGAATGTTGAGTGGACATGACATGACACCAGAGGCTGCGCATTGTAAACTACTTTATCTACTTTCAAAATTTGACAGTATCGACATGGTTCGTGCGCATGTAGGGCAAAATCTTCGTGGTGAAATGTCAAATTTACCCATATAAGCGTTTTTTTGACGAAAAAACCATAATCAGGAAACTGCAAAAGTACCTGTATATTTTTGTCCTGTCATCAATATATCAGTTTTAATTTGAGGATGATTAAGATACGACTTAGGAAATAAAATTACACTGATAAGAAGAGCATTTTTAAGCCTTTTAAAGTTATCGCGAATTGAGGTGGATTCTGGTATAATCTAAAGTTAAATTTAGGACAACCGCTTCGCTTCGAGGGTATGAATGACTGTAACAACCACATATGATTCAAGTAATATTAAGGTTCTCAAAGGATTAGATGCTGTTCGAAAAAGACCAGGGATGTATATCGGGGATACCGATGATGGCACAGGTCTGCATCATATGGTTTTTGAGGTTGTTGATAACTCTATTGACGAAGCCTTGGCTGGACATTGTAAAACCATTAAAGTCGTGATCCATGGTGATGATGCCATCACGGTCAGTGATGATGGTCGGGGAATTCCTGTGGATATTCACCCAGAAGAGGGCCGTTCAGCAGCTGAAGTGATTATGACTATTCTTCATGCTGGTGGTAAGTTTGATGATGCTTCCTATAAGGTCTCTGGGGGGCTTCACGGCGTAGGTGTCTCGGTTGTCAATGCATTATCTTCAGAATTGCACTTAACCATTCAGCGAAATAGTAAAATATATGAACAACACTATCGCAACGGTGTGCCAGATGCACCATTAGCTGAAACGGGCGTGTCATCTAAAACCGGAACACAAGTATGGTTTAAGCCCAGCGCAGAAGTCTTTACTAATATTTTATTTCATTATGACATCCTGGCAAAACGCTTAAGAGAGCTTTCATTCTTAAATCCAGGCGTTTCGATTGATCTCATTGATGAGCGCAATGAAAAACATGATGCATTTTGTTATGAAGGAGGCATCAGTGCATTCGTCGAACATTTAAATCGTAATAAAAATCCAATCATGCCAAATGTGTTTTATACATCCGGTGAAAAAGATGGGGTACAAGTCGAATTGGCATTGCAATGGAACGACTCTTATCAAGAAAATTTCTATTGTTTTACCAATAACATCCCACAAAAAGACGGTGGGACTCACTTGGCAGGATTCCGTGCAGCGTTAACAAGAACGTTAAATAGTTATATTGAACAAGAAGGTTTTGCGAAGAAAGCGAAAGTCGATACCATTGGAGATGACGCGCGCGAGGGGCTGACTGCAGTTTTATCGGTTAAAGTCCGAGATCCAAAGTTTTCATCGCAAACCAAAGATAAGTTGGTATCCTCTGAAGTCAAGTCCGTCGTGGAATCAGTTGTTGCCGATAAGCTGCATGATTACCTAATGGAAAATCCAGCATTTGCAAAATCAATTGTTAATAAAATGATTGAAGCGGCACGTGCGCGAGAAGCTGCACGAAGAGCGCGCGATATGACACGTCGAAAAGGCGCATTGGATATTGCAGGTCTTCCTGGAAAATTAGCCGATTGTCGCGAAAAAGATCCAGCGAAAAGCGAATTATACATCGTTGAGGGAGATTCCGCGGGAGGCTCGGCAAAACAAGGGCGTGATAGACATTTTCAGGCTATTTTACCTTTAAAGGGTAAAATTTTAAATGTGGAAAAAGCTCGTTTTGATAAAATGCTTGCTTCCCAAGAGGTGGCAACTTTAATTACCGCTTTGGGCTGTGGTATCGGGGTGGATGAATACAATCCTGATAAAACACGCTATCACCGAATCATCATCATGACCGATGCTGACGTCGATGGTTCCCACATTCGCACATTATTATTAACATTCTTTTATCGCCAGATGCCTGAGCTATTAAGTCGAGGATATATTTATATTGCACAACCCCCCTTATATAAGGTAAAGAATGGTAAACAAGAACAATATGTTAAAGATGAAGATGCATTAGAAGCGTATTTGTTACAACAAGCCTTAAACAATGCTTCTTTGATTCCTGGCGCAGGACAACCACCTATTATGCCGCAAGCGCTGGAAGGGTTAGTACATAAGTTGACGCGTTATAAAAAATTGGTGGCACGCCATCAGATGGCCTATCCAGAGGATTTGTTACATCAAATTGCTAAGTGTGAATTGTTAGAAGTTGATGCTCTCAGTGATCAAGCGAAGGTCTCTGCATGGGTTAAAGCGCTCAAAGAATCATTTTTACAAGAAGGACTTGCTTGGCAAAATTATATTGTTGAAGTGGAGCATGTGGCTGATATGGCAATGTATTTACCACGCGTTCATCATGAACAACATGGTGTTCGAACGGCATATCAATTTGATAGAGACTGGATTGTAAGTAAAGATTATAAAGAAATGGTTTCTATTGCACATGAACTTTCTTCTTTAATTGCTAAAGGGGCAAAAATTTGTCGTGGTGAGAAATCTGCAGAAGTCGAAAATTTCCAGCAAGCTGTGAATTGGCTCATGGAAGAAGCGAAACGAGGACAAAATATTCAGCGCTACAAAGGTCTTGGAGAGATGAACCCTGATCAATTGTGGGAGACGACGATGGATCCTGCTTCGCGTCGCATGTTACAGGTTACTATTGAAGATGCTGTGGCGGCTGATCAGATATTTACAACCCTTATGGGTGATCAAGTTGATCCTCGTCGGGAATTTATTGAATCAAATGCATTATCGGCTCGATTTATTGATGTCTAAAGAATCTTTGTCATCTCTCTTGCAAATTAAAAACAGCGAGAGGGATGAATAAATATATTAATCTATCAAAAAAGTGACGATTAATGTATTGGTTAAAAAAAGAAATTTGACTTTAACAGTCACGAAGAATTCTAAAATTGCGTCCTTGTAGACGTATGCACGATGTAGGTTAAGTGACATCCTGTCAGACAGTTCCTTGTCGTCAACAACCATCCCTACAAACTTAGGTTACCCTTTTCGCTGCATCTTTTCCATAGTTATTGGATGATAGATTTGTAAGACATGTCTTATAATTAAGTAATCCATCGCTGACGCTGTTGGGTTAATAAAAAACCAACTGATTTTAAATGGATATTTTGATGAATTTTTGGCAAAAAAAAGGGATGGAATGAAAAAAAATGTAGATTAAAAACAAAATTTATATACAATTAGGCCATTATAAGGCGCAAGTGTTTTTAGAGTAGTCCCGATGGCTCAAAATCAAAAAATTGATGCAGGAAATATAAAAAAAGTTCCTTCTATATTTAGTTTTAATTTAGATGTGAATGCTGAAAAATCAAATCCACAAATTAAGTTTTTTCGAGATACGTTACAACTTCTTGAAATAGCTTATCGAAATAAAAGTATTTCTATTCGTCAACAGGATCTTGTGGGTGAAATCAAGCGGGCTCATCAGTTTTTCGATGGACAGGGCTTAAATTTTTTTCATTGGTTGATTCAGTACACTCAAAATTTTGGTGAAGAGCATTTGAATTTTTTAAAATTCCTGTTTGATCTGGGTGTTGGGTTTGATGTACAAGATGCAAATGGTTATAGTTTATTGGATTTAGCCATAACAAAAGGCTATCTTGATTTAATCAAGTGGCTTGTTAAAGATGTGCGATTGAATATTGATGATGAACGCCGTAGTGTTCATTCCCTCGTGATAGCTTACCATTCACATCAAAAAAAACAAATGTTGCATGAATATATTGAAATTGTCAATTTCATATGTGCGCACATATCTTCTCATTCAAGTTCTGGAAATCATCTTTTACATTTGGCTGTTCGTGCAAATGATTTGCCGATGGTGAAATGGTTATTATTACAACCTCAATATGAACAAAGCGTTTTACTTAAAAACCACAGTGGAAAAAGTGCATTGATGTATGCGCTGATGTACGCTGATGAAACAATGGTCAATTATTTAATCGATAAAGGCTCAAATTTAGATGAGCGAGATTTATCGGGTAGACATATCCTCCATTACTTTGCAAACTTTGGTTATTTAGAATGGCTTCAGGCATTCGAACTCAGTGCCCAAATAGATTTGCGTGATTACAAAGATGAAGATCATTGTTCGGTCTTATTTTATGCTGTGCAGAGCTCTAATTTAGAACTTGTTCAATATTTGATTTCTAAAGGATTTGAAATATCACATGAGCCAGGGCTTAAGTATAGTTTGCCGTTATATGCCTGCAAGTCTAAAAATGTTGAAATTGTCAAATGGTTGCAGTCCCAAGGCCATATTCATTTGTATAAAATTGAAAATGATGGCCGTGAAATGTGGTTGGTGGATGAACTTTCTCAAAATGCTTTACATTATGCTACAGCTGGTCAATCCTATCCGGTAACAAAATGGTTGATAGAGGAATTGGGTGCGGATATTGAATCTCAAGACTATGAGGGAGCAACGCCATTATTGAGCGTTCTGACACATGATGAATCAGAAGAGTCGCATCAAATAGTTTTATATTTATTAAATCAAGGTGCAAATAAAACGTTAAAGGTAAAATGTTATGTGGAAGGCCATGATTCTAGTGTTTCTGAAGATTTTAGAGACTTTGCATTACCTTTTTCACACGCATTGATAATGAAAGAGCATATTAAAACCCTTTTTCAATTACTTGAAAGTGAAATGTTAGATTTAAGGACTATCAATCATCACACACAAAATGTTTTTGACATGATTATGGTTTTAAAAAAACCTTCATATATCGAGCTCATGCGGGTATTTCTAAATGCCTATAATCAGCGTCATCTTCACGATATGATTCATGTTAAATCTTTTATGGGATATCCTATTTTTGCAGAACATTTAATCTCAAGAAATTTGATGACGATTCGAGATTACGATGGTGATGGCGATGCATTGATTCACAATGTGGTGAAATTTGGAGAAACATTGGCTGCGATCGAATATATTCGCTCCTTTGATGATTTGAATGTGAATTATAAGACCAAGTATGGCGACACACCTTTAAGTTTAATTGTGGCTCGCAATCATTTTAAATTTTTCAAACATTTTGTCGAAGCATTTTCAACACAACTCAATTTTAAGTATATCAATAACAAGGGGCAACACTTATTCGAGCTGCTAAAAGAAGAAGGGAAGCAGGCCTGGATTGATTGGATGATTCAATCCTTGACCATTACATTAAATAAAGAGGAACAAGATGCTTTGTGTTTTGAAGTATTTCAGTATCAATCGTTTAAAGAGATTAAGCATTTTTGTTCTCGTATGGCGTTTGAACATTGGGTGGCGGTCAGAAAGTCGGATCAGAAACGACCTTTAACCATTTTAATTGAGCGTTTTTCAGATCAAGAAATTTTGCAAATTATGAAACGTTTTGCCCATCATCAAGTGTTAACCAATCTGAATGAAAAACGAGAAAATTTTATTGAATTGTTGCGCGCAAATCATCGACATACGTTGTTAGAGGAGTTTATGCGCCAACCTATTGAGCAGTTAAGTGTTGCTTCTTTATTATCTGAGGTTTGTCAAAAAGAATCACGTGCCGTTGTTCTAGACTTTTGTAAAATCTATGCCCAAATTAATTTAAATCAAGCGGTTGGAATGTATTCACCATTGAAACTCATTTTTGAAAGACATGATGACGAGCTTTTGAAAAAATTTGTGCTGCAGTTTTATGGAAAACGTTTAACTTTGGAAAATATGGATAAAGATGGTCAACATTTATTGGATTATCTGCGCCAAGAAAGACGAGGTTTATTAAATTGGTTTTGTAATCAAAAAAATTTCGAAATTTTACCCTTGGCCGATGATGTTGTTTTCGACGAATGCG
>DDPL01000085.1 GCA_002342175.1 Legionellales bacterium UBA2469
ATATTTTACGACACTTCTATTGAGTTAAAACATACGACATTTCTAAAGAGTTTTAACATTTGAGAAAATAGTGACTGATAATTAATGAGATGGGTATTTTATTTAGCCAATCGTGTTAAAAAAATCAAATAAATTGGAAAAATTTCATTAAACAGCTAAACTTTTTTATAGTATTTTAAATGAATCAAAAGGAATCTTGAAATGGCTAAGCCCCACTTGAATCAGGAAAAAATATTAAATCATGCGCAATATTTTGAGTACACAACTTCTGCTGATCCTTTAGGTTCCGGCTTTATTTCATCCGTCCCTTATCAGACATTTTTACATTCACTGCATGAAGAAGGTGCAACACGAATTATTCCACTTGATGTATCTAAAGCCCTCGGCGTATCATATCCAGCAACATCGCCAGGATTATTAGCTAATTTTGTACGCATCCTGCATAACGAACATATTCGAACTTGTGCCAATGCAACTTCTCATCTTTTCTATGTTATTCGTGGGAACGGTCATACAGAAGTCAATGATTTACTAATCCCATGGAACACTGGTGATTTTTTTACACTTCCAGCACATCAAAGCGCTATCCATTATGCAGATACGGATAGCGCATTTTATTATATACATGACGAACCATTACTCAGTTATTTAGGGGCAAAAGCAGAGAAGCAATGTTTTGAACCTACACTGTATCTGGTTGAAGAGTCGTATGCTAATTTACAAAAAGCGATTGATTCAGATAATAAAAATCGTAATCGTCTCAGTGTATTATTGGCTAATAAAGCATTGCCACAAACGCGTACCATAACGCATGTTCTATGGGCTATGTTTGGTGTATTGCCAGTAGGAGCCGTACAACCACCCCATCGACATCAGTCCGTTGCCTTGGATTTTGCAGTCGAGTGCCAACCAGGTTGCTATACATTGATAGGAAAATCATTAAATCCCGATGGCGGCATTAAAGACCCTATTCGAATTGATTGGGCTCCTCACTCGGCATTTATTACCCCACCTGGATATTGGCATTCGCACCACAATGAATCGGGCGTACAAGCGCATGTGATTCCCATTCAAGATGCGGGCTTACACACGTATTTGCGAACTTTGGATATTCAATTTGGCACTTAAATTCTTATAAATGAGCGTGGAAAAACATTTCATGCTTGCAAAAACTTTTGACTTTCAGAATACCAACGCTCTAGGATTTTATTGGGGTGTGGATGTTGATTCGCTAGTTGATGAGCAAGATTTAAGAGGTCGACATGTGCTGGAATTTCCGCAATTTTAAAATCTTTAAATCCGGTTTGAGCCGTTCCAAAAACATCTCCTGCACCTCGAATAAGCAAATCTTGTTCAGCAAGCCAAAAGCCATCATTCGATTGCCGAATACTCTGTAATCGTTTTTGCCCATTTTCAGAAAGTGGGGCGTTGTACATTAAAATGCAATAAGCCTCTTCTTGTCCACGTCCAACGCGACCTCTTAACTGGTGCAATTGCGCCAATCCAAACATTTCAGCGTTTTCAATGATAATGATATTGGCATTCGGAACATCGACGCCAACTTCAATGACCGTGGTTGCAACTAAAATATCATATTCATGCTGCTTAAATTGAGCCATCATTTGTTCTTTTTCATTGGCTTTTAATTTGCCATGTACCATCCCAATGCGTGCTTGTGGTAGAGATTCTTTCAGATAATTCTGAATATCTTCTACCGCTTGTTGTTCCATTTCTTCATCTTGTTCAATTCGAGTACATACCCAGTAAATTTGCCCATGATTTTTGAGAATGGTTTTAAGTCTTTCAATAATCAAATCTCTTTTGTCTTCGGGCATGACGGCTGTTTGAATGGGTTTTCTGCCTTCAGGACGTTGTTTTAAAATAGAAACATCAAAATGAGAATATTGTGTCATTGCCAACGTTCGAGGAATAGGCGTGGCTGTAACAAACAATTGATGGGGTTGAAAAGTAGGATGCGCTTTTTCTGTGAGTTTCATGCGCTGCATCACACCAAAACGATGTTGTTCATCGATGATGACCAATCCTAAAGTATGAAATGACACTTTGTCTTGAAATAGAGCATGGGTGCCTATGATAAAATGACACGTCCCATTTTTAAGTTCTTCAAGCGTAAGTTTCTTTTCTTTGCTGGGGGTAGTGCGACTTAATCGTGCGACTTTAAAACCAAGTTGAGTTAACCATGGTAAAATGGTTTGATAGTGTTGCTCGCTTAATAAATCTGTTGGTGCCATCATAGCAACCTGGTGCCCTTGGGCCAAAACATTTAAAGCGGACATCACACAAACAATGGTTTTTCCAGAGCCGACATCACCTTGAAGCAAGCGAAGCATGGGATGAGGTTGATGGATATCCTCCTCAATTTCAGCTAAGACTTCTTTTTGTCCATCGGTTAATTGAAAGGGAAGTTGTGCGATGAGTTGGGATTTAAGTTGTGGCTGGGCTTCATAACGAAAACCAATTTCTTTTTGATTGCTTTCTTTTAAACGTTTAGAACTTAAGGTATAAGCTACAAGTTCTTCGAGGGCCAATCGACGTCGCGCAGGATGTTCATTTTGAGTTAACTCATCACACCCATATTCCGGTGTTGGAAAATGTAAAATCTGAAAGGCTTTATCAATGGGCAGCAGACGATATTGTTCAAGAATATCTTGTGGCAGCCATTCCAACTGTGACAAGGGTTGTTGAAAGAGGTCAAATATCTGTTGAATCCATTTGCGCCAGTGGCTTTGATGTAATCCTTGGGTTGTTGGATACCAAGGCGTAAAAAACTCTTGTACAGGGCAGATATTCGGATCATGTAAAACCTCAATTTCCGGGTGAATCATTTCCAACCCATGCGCTTTGAGTTTAACCTCGCCAAAGGCTTTAATAAGTGAATTTTTTTGTAAACGTTTTTCTTGATAAGGTGGCATATGAAAAAAACGCAAGGCTAATTGACCTGTTTTATCGCGTAAAGTGCAGTGATAGACACGACGTTTGCCATGAAGCCAATGACTTTCTTCGATATGCCCCTGAACGACAGCGGGTTGGTTTAAATGCAAATCGCGCATCATCGTGATTCGGGTACGATCTTGGTAGCGATAGGGGAGATGAAGCATGAAGTCAAAAATGGAAAAAATATGGAGATGATTGATTTTTTGTTCAAATTGACTTCCGATACCGGTTAAAATATTGCAAGATTGTATTAAGGGATCAACATTCATCATGGATTTCACTTATGCCTTCACGTTTGCTTATCATCGCTGCTGTGTTGTTAAGTCTTTTTATAACAGTTTTATTTTTTTGGTATAGCCAGTCTATCCTGATTCCATTTATTTTTGCAGTCCTGATTTGGAATTTATTGAGAACCATGGCTTTTTATATTCAAAAAATACCAAAAATAGGAGCTTATATTCCGCGTGGGATTGCAGTACTGCTGGCCGTTTTTTTATCGTGTTTTGTATTCGCTTTATTGGGAAAGATTTTAACAGATAATGCGCAAGATATGATTACATCATCAGGGACTTTGCAAAAGAAATTTGCACAATTAATTGATAAAATCCCACCGATTGGTTTAGATAAGGCGAATATTTTAGAGTTTGGTCAATCGGTGTTAAAACAAATCAATTTCCAAGAGTTGTTCATTGGGTTTTATTCTTCTATATCCAATATCATGAGTTCTTTGTTTATGATCATAATATTCGTGATATTCTTTTTTATGGAAGAAGTGCATTTTGACGATAAAATTCGGGCTTTATTCTCTCATAAAAAACAAAATCGAGACACTGTCGAGCATTTATTGCAGGCAATTTCCCAAGCGATTCAACATTATTTGACGCTAAAATCTTTGTTTAATGCCTTGACGGGTTTTAGTGTTTATTTGGTCATGAAGGTGATGCATTTAGAGTATGCTGAATTTTGGGGTGTTGCGGTGTTTATTTTTAATTTCATTCCCAATTTAGGTGCTTTGGTCATGACTGTCGTGATGACTTTATTTGCATATTTTCAATGGATGGAGCCCAGCAAGACTTTCATATTCTTAGGACTTCAATTGGTGGTGCATGGAATAGTTGGTAATTATTTAGAACCACGTTACTTAGGCCAATCCATGCATTTAAGTCCTCTGTTTATTTTGTTGTCTTTGAGTTTTTGGGGTATTTTATGGGGTGGAACGGGATTGTTTTTAGCAGTACCGATGACGGTGATGATGATGATAATCTTAAGCTATTTTAAAGTGACACGGCCTTGGGCGATTTTGATGTCTGAAAGAGGGGAATTGCCTGGTGGATGATTGGCGTCAAATCTTTCAACAAAAAGCTTACCAGGCATTTGGACAAGATCCAGAGATTTATGTTTGTGATAATCAAGCCTTTGGAGATTATTATTCAAATATTGCTTTGCGTTTTAGGACCCATGCTGCAAAAAAGGATTTTAAGCAAGAATTAGCAAGTCTTCATGAGTGGGTTAATATCGACTGGTCAGCATCGGGATTGATTAATTTTAAATTAACGACGAAAGCCAAGTGGTTGTTATTGCAGCGTTGGCAAAAGCCGCATTTTCAACTATCACCCTTTGTGCCGCAAAAAACCACATGGCAAGAATGGCGAGTATCTCTAACGCATAGCGCTTTAGCCAATTTTGGTGTTCCTTCAGGTTCCGTGTCATGTGGACAATGTCAGGTGTTTAATCATGATATGGATGATGAAGCCTTATCTCATTTGTGGTTGTGGGTCTCGTCGTATAAAACTCGACAAGATGTTTGTATAGAATGGATTCATGCCAGGCATTCTGTTATTGTAATTTATGAAAGGTTGAAAGCCTTGTTTCAACAATGGGATGTTAGTCCTGTTGCAATACAAGGAGATGAGATTTTGAATGGTTTGCAGGAACGAAAACTATTGTCATTGATAGGACAATTTGACGATATGAAAAAAATAACTGCAAAATATCAGGAATTGGGGCTCTGGAACAAATATTTAAAATCTATAGCTATAGAAATGCAGAGTTATTATAATGTAGTGGTTCTTAATGATGATAATTTGCGTGAGCGTTTTGCGCGTTTCTTGATGTTAAAAGCAGTGCACAATGTTTTGAATGATGGACTAGCATATTTGGGGTGGAGCCCCATAAGAGAATGAGATGCCAAGACAACAGTATGTAAATTCAAATCGACGACAAAAACCACAAAATCGCGGACAATTTATATTGGTCATGATTTCTTTTGTGACCGGTTATTTAAGCTCATCTATTATGAATATTAATCAACTGGGCAATTGGTTAAACGAAAATATAGCGGTTGGAGAATCAAAGCGTATGCCAACAGCTGGTTCTGCTGTGCCGACCAAGACGGTTTCAAAGACCAATAATTCTCCGAAGTTGGAGTTTTATACCATGTTGACCAAAGAACCTAAAGGTTCGGTGCCAGTAGGAACGGAACTGGCAAAAATGGTTAGACCGACTCAACGAGATGATGCGCCCGTCCCATCTTTGGATTTAACCGTCGCAAAACCACAAAAGTTAGCCGTAAAACCGATTGAAGTCGAGGCTGCAAAACCGANNGATTATAGTGAAACCACCTGTATCAATAACATCCAGTGGTACAAAAAAAACAATTTTTGTAGTACAATTAGCTTCATTTCATTATCGAGAACAAGCTGAGCGCCATAGAGCAAAGCTGCTCTTGAAAGGATTTGATGTAAAAATTAGCGAAGCTCGACAGGGAGATGCGCATTTATTTCGAGTCATGCTCGGACCTTATGCCAATATGTCAGAAGCTCAGAAAGCAAAAGTTATTTTTCAAGCCAAGGAACATATTTCCGGAATGATACGTCAAATGGATGCTTAGAAAAATAAGCTGATTTTTTGGATCGATGTGATGCCCAATGTCGTTTATAATTTTAGCGTTCCAGATGTTTCTTGTGGTTCATGCCGGGAAACTATTCTTAACCATATCAAAAAACAACTCGAACAATGTCCAGAAATAAATTTCATATCTTATGATTTGCACCTTGGTCGTAAAAATTTACGAGTTGAAGTTGAAGTTGAAGTTGATGTAAATGCAAACCTGAATGCAGAAGATATCGCTGAGTTTTTGGATATGGAATCTTGTGGCTTTGGTATTGAAGCTCAAGAAGAGCCTCAAAAAAGCCAAGTGAACTATTGGGGTTTAGGTTTTGGGTTAGGACTGGGCACGCTTCTCATGCTTGCATCTTCAGGCTTATTTGTTGTTCCCCTATTATTTTCAGTTCCTGCTTTATTTTTTGGCAGTGCTATTTTGTCGGTGCTTGCATGGCCATTTGTTCAAAAAGCATGGAATCATCTCTTTTTATCCCTGAAATATGAAAAATACCAATATCTTTTAAACATGGATTCATTATTTGTAATTACCGGATTTTTAGTGATTATCTCTACTTTGTTAAGTATATGGTTTCCGGTCTTTCCAATATTGTTGGAGGCTGGATTCATGATATTTGGCTTTCGGCATTTGGGTTGTATTGTCCAATCTTATTTAGATGAGCAAATGGCACCGACTCGGTCATTATTGGAATCATTTAAAAATCAACGCTTTAAGGTTCGCGGCCAAGACGAACAAGAGTGTGGTAAATATTTAAAACCAGGAAAAATATTCTTAGCCAAAAAAGGGGATATTCTTCCTGTCAATGGACTTATCACGGAGTACACGAATAATGCAACGTTACGGGATATTCTAAAAGCCGGCTCTTACCTACCCATCAATGACTGCCAAAAAGGACAACTAGTAGAGGCTGGAACGGAAGTGATGGAAGGCGACTTATGGATTGAGGTCACTCATGATCTTATGCATTCTCGTCTAGCACAGATTGATAATGCCTTGCAAGATATTCGAAGTCGACAAAAACCAGCAGAAATTTTATTGAAAGCTGAGCAATGGTTGCAATGGTTCATTCCAGGTTTGTTGTTGTTAGCATTAATCAGTGGAATTTGGATTGGGCAAGTATTTGGGTTGGCCATGGCATTAAAATGCGTTGCAGCCATTTTGGTTTCAGCATGCCCCTGTACCTTGGGATTTATTGTGCCCATGTCTTTGCAAATGAGCGCATATAAAGCACAACTTTATCAATTACATTTTCAAAATAGTGAAGCGATACAATTGGCGGCTGAATCAAACATTGTGGTGGTGGATTACAATGGCACCTTAACGGAAGGCAATTATCAAGTGAGTGACTTTAAAGCCATTCAGCAAAGTCCTGTAGATGTTATGCAATGTTATCGAATTATGGATGCCTTGGAGTCTCGTTTATTGGTGGGTGTACGCCAATATCATCCGATTGGTCAAATGGTTAAAGCCAAAACAACGCAAATGCTAGAAAAACAACATCATGCGCCTATGGATATCAAAGATTTTGAGGATTATGGGTTTGGGGCGAGAATAGTGACCCTCGAAGGAGAGTGGTGGTTTGGTAATCATAAGATTTTTGAAAAACAACCAAATCTTGTCAATCAAGAAGCAATTGAACGAGCTCCTCAACGTCTTTATCTATTACATCGACCATCAAACCAACAAAATGCGTTTTATTTAGGGCACCTCAATATTCAAGACCATTTGCGCCATAATGCGAAATGGTTTATCGAAGAATTGCGACAACAAGACAAAAAAATTCGTATTTGTACTGGGGCTGACCAAATGACCGCGCAACGAATTTCTGAGGTATTGGGTGTCGATATGCAAGATATTCGCGCAGAACAACGACCTGAGGATAAAGCCAATTTTATTCAAGAATTAAGGCAAAAACATCCTGATGAAGTGATTGCCATGATTGGAGATGGAGCGAATGATTGTGAAGCATTGGTTGCTAGTGATATTAAGATTTGGCTTAAAAACAAACATCACTCCCAAGAATTTGAGGATTTTATGCAAAGTTGTGCCAATATTGTGGTTACATCCTGTGATTTATTAGGCATTTGCCAAGGATTCGAAATCGCAAATCAAGCCTTTTGGGCGATTGAACAAAATCTATGGATTAGTTTTTCCTACAATTTATTGATGTTATCCTTAGCTTGTGGCGCTCTTTTAGCATTTGGGTTTGCAATGCATCCTGCCATAGGTGCTTGTATGATGATTATTCAATCGGTATGTTTGGTTTGGAATAATTATCGTATTTCACAGTTGCCACTTGAAAATCTCAGTACTCTTACTGCCAACTGTTGACACTTTTGAATCACATGATATTTTTTTACAATCACTTCAACGGCAATCATTGAATAGTTTTGTAATAACCATGAGGCTGTATCTTCAGCAACTGTTTCAATCAAATTAATGGGGTTGTTTTGATAGATTTTACGAATATTTTTTGATATTTCAGCATAGTCGAGTGTGAATTTTAAGTTATCTTGGCGTTCCAGCTGAGGAATGTAGCATTTGATATCTAGTTTTAAGGTTTGAATGATGCTCTTTTCCCAGGGATGTATACCAATTGTCATCGGAATATCTAAGTCAAGAATGTGGATGTAATCATATAGATAGAGTTCTGTTGACATTGAATTAAGGATCATGAAAAGGTTGATTTGTAAGCATTTTCAATAATTATGTCGTGAAAAGCAAGTTGAACTTGTCAGTTTGGGTGTTTTGGGGCTAATATAAATTGTAGAGGTATATGATTATTTGAAGAAAAATCGTACGCATTTTCAAGGATAGTTAAAATGTTGAAATGGATGAGATACGGAATCTTAAGCGTTTTTATAGGATTTTTATCTTACTCGTCATATGCACAAATTGCTAAGAATGGCAATGAGTCCATTATTTCTGTGCAAAGCCAAGAAGATTATTCCAAATCGGCCAGTGCTCTAGGGTTCGGTCAAAAATTTGTCATCACCGACGACTTATGGAATTTAGATGATAATATCAGTAAATTCAAAAAAAATTTAGAAGAGCAAAATATCCATTCTAATTCAGAATTATTTCAAATGGGTACATATTTGGAAAAACAATCCCATGCCCTTGAGCAGTGTGTGAATTTAGAAAATATACAGCTGCAATATTTGCAGGATAGTTTGTCGTATATGAAAAATTTAAAAAATGATAAACAACTTAAAAATCAATATGAAAAACTATTGAAAACTTATCAAATTCATTATGAAAAAAAATCTTTTTGCGCATTGTTGCAATTTCGATTGCATAGGATGCAAATGGATTTAAACAATCAACTGTTTAGTAATACGATAGAGTTTTTTAAGTACCAAACGTCTTTTTTCCCAGCTGTGATTTACCGTATTACAGCACAGCATGATTGGGGCTTTGTTAAAAATTCTTTAGGATTGTTTTCTAATTTTGGTTTTTATGTGCCTAACCAGTTATGGTTAGCATGTTTATTTATTATCTTTTTTTTGAGCTTACACTATATTTATAATTTCATTCGACACCTGTTTAGAAATTATTTCAAATTCAAAATGAATTATGAATTTGATTTTAAAATTGAACATCTGGAGTATCGCTTTGTATATTTCTTGTTAATTAACCCATTTGTCTATGCGTTGATTCGTAATGGGTTTACTCATACCGTCAATGTACTCGATAGAATTTTAAGTTTGAATGTCTTTAATTTACTATTTTTAGTTAACTTTCTTTATATCCTTTTCATGTTAAAAGTCGAGATGGATAGGAAAGCATTTGGAAAACTATTGTTAATTGTTGCTAATCTATTTCTGGTCATTTATTTGTTAATGAATACAAACTATAAAGTTTTGTATAATCAGATGGATATTGCGTTAACCTCGAGTTATTATTTACTATTTATAGCGATACAAATTTTTGTTGTACTTATTTTTAGTTGGATTTTCTATCCTTTTTCAAAACATGTTCATCATTATTTAATGCCCATAATTCGTCCTGTAATTGTATTGATATTAGTTTGTAATGGATTGATAGGGCTTATGGGCTATATTAATTTTTCAATTACTTTTAATGTCAATCTGATTTTAACCATAATTTTTTTGATGTGGACTTATATTTTCTACCAAATTTGGAACTATATTTTTGATATTATGGTGGATGATAGCCATAAGATTGGTCGAAAAGTGTTGAAATGGACAAATGTGAAATCAGGACAACCGATTATTGAATTAACTATTATTAAATATTTGGTGCTTTTGGGTGTTTATGGGCGTACTTTTTTTGCAATAGCCGGGTTATGGTTTTTAAGTCCTACCGCATATGAAAACATTCAAGAGTTATTATGGAGTACTCACATGCTGTTTGGTATTCCTATTGTTGCGATGCAACTACTTGAAGCCATTATGGTTTTTATCGTGATGATATTTTTATCCAGAATTTCCTCAAAGGTATTGGCTTATCGAATTTTTCAGGTAGAAGATGACGTTGAAAAATTTGAACGTGTGATGTTTATTGCAGGCGCTATGTTCTCAACATTTTGTTCTCTAAGTATCGCAGGCGTCAATTTAGCCAATTTTGCGATTGTGATGGGGGGATTAACCGTTGGTATCGGTATTGGATTAAAAAATCTATTAAATAATTTTATTTCAGGATTGTTATTGATGGTCTATCACCCCATTTCGGTGGGAGATTATGTATCTGTAGGAAATATGAAAGGCTATGTGAAAAAAATCCGTTTAATGGGCAGTCAAATTGAAACCAACGATCGGTCAACGGTTATGGTGCCTAATAATGTGATTTTAAGTTCAATTATTGAGAATTATACTTATAACAAAAATTTCATTCATAATGTGCATTTTAAGTTTTCATTTATGAGCTTATATGATTATGAACCAGCAAAAAAAATAATCATGGATGAGTTATCACATCATAAAGAAATTTTAACGGATGAATTGCATAAACCGATTATTTTATTTACGCCACGTAACGAATCAAATATTGCGTTTGATGTGGAGGTCATTTGTACGCCAAAGAATTTACATGTTCGTGATCAAGTTATCAGCGATTTGAATTTACGAATTCTCAATGCGTTTATTAATGCTAAATTGCACGTGGCATTGGGACAAACACCATTTGATAAGCCTGAGCAATCGACATCTTAAAAGAATGATGTATCATGAACGTTTTATTGAAAAACGAAGGTATTACGGTGGAAAATTCATTATTTATTCGAGCCTTAAATCGTCAGACACATGACCGCACCCCTGTATGGTTAATGCGACAAGCCGGACGCTATTTACCAGAGTATCGAGAAATTCGACAAAAAGTTAAAGATTTTTGGGAATTATGCCAAACACCAGAATTGGCTTGCGAAGTGACTTTACAACCATTAAGACGATATGCTTTAGATGCGGCAATTGTATTTTCCGATATTTTAACCATTCCACATGCCATGGGTTTTTCATTGGCGTTTCAAGAAAAAAAAGGCCCAGTGTTTGAAAAAGTATTCAATCATGAAAATGCTTTAAAAGATATTCAGGTAGATAATATTCACGAGCGTTTATCATATGTATATAATACGGTTGCCATGGTTAGAAAAAACATGCCACAGGATATCCCTTTGATTGGTTTTGCCGGGAGCCCCTGGACTTTAGCGTGTTATATGATTGAAGGCCAAAGTTCACGTGAATTTGATAAAGTATTTGCCATGATGTATCGCCATCCCCAGCTTTTGAATGGTTTATTATCATCATTGGCGAAGGTCATCAGCGAGTACTTGATTCGCCAAGCGCAAGCAGGTGCACAAGCGTTAATGATTTTTGATACCTGGGGAGGATTGCTTCCAGCCGATTCGATTGCCCCATTTAATTTGATACATACCGAACAAATTATTCAAAATGTTCGTGCAGCATGCCCGAATACACCAGTTATTATGTTTAGCAAAGGATGTGGTTTTTGGTTGCCTCAAATGTCACATTTAGGATGTCAGGCACTTGGCGTTGATTGGACCGTTGATTTATCGATTGCGCGTCACATGGTAGATGATAGGGTTTGTTTACAAGGCAATTTGCATCCAAAAGTACTTCTTCAATCACATGATGTGATTCGAAAAGAGGTTCAGCAAGTTATTGCCGGGTATGGCCATGGATGGGGGCATGTTTTTAATTTAGGACATGGGATTACGCCAGATGTTCCTCCTGATGCAGTAAAGGTTCTGATTGATGCAGTCTATGAGTTTTCGCGTCCTTATAAAAAATAAAATATATCAACCCTTGAATTTTACTGACCCATCCCCATTTATGACGCATGGGCTAGAGGAGTTTTTTTATGACTAAAGAAAATACAAAAGATTGGCAAGCCATCCGTGAAGAGGGTGAAGAAGAAATACTAGAAAATGAGAACGAAGAGGAAAAGTCTGCTTTGGAACATGCTTCCTATTCGGAATTAGAAGAAAAATTAACATTGGCCGAACAAAAAGCGCATGAGAACTGGGAAAAATCGGTTCGAGCCATGGCTGAATTGGAAAATATTCGTCGTCGTGCAGAGCGTGATGTTGAACATGCCCATAAATATGGTGTCGAACGTTTAGTTAAAGAGATGATTCCTGTTTTAGATAGCATGGAACAAGCGCTACAAGCAGCTGAACAATTACAAGATAAAGCCATGATTGAAGGCATTGAACTGACACATAAACTCATGCTTGCGGCATTAAGTAAATTTGACGTGAAACCCATCGATGCACTAGGGCAGCCTTTTAATCCGAACTGTCATGAAGCCATGACTATGATTGAAAGTCCTGATGCACCCGCGAATACCGTGTTGAATGTTTTTCAACAAGGCTATTATTTAGGCGAGCGTGTGGTTAGACCTGCGCGAGTTGTGGTTTCAAAAGCAAAATAAATGCAGTGGGGAGCCCTTGAAAATTAAAAAGAGGCCCCCATATAAAAAATTATCGAAACATTGGAGTGAATTATGTCTGATATTATTGGTATTGACCTTGGAACCACCAATTCATGTGTGGCCGTTATGGAAAGCAATGGTAAAGTTCGCGTTATTGAGAATGCTGAAGGAAATCGCACAACCCCATCGATTGTTGCATATACCAATGATGGTGAAATTTTAGTTGGTCAAGCTGCAAAACGTCAAGCAGTGACCAACCCTGATAATACATTATTTGCAATTAAGCGTTTAATTGGTCGTCGTTTTGAAGATCCAATTGTTCAAAAAGATATTAAAATGGTGCCGTATAAAATTGCCAAAGCGAGCAATGGCGATGCATGGGTTGATGTAAAAGGCGACAAAAAAGCGCCCCCTCAAATCTCTGCTGAAGTTTTACGTAAAATGAAAGAAACCGCAGAAGCATTCCTAGGTCGTGATATCAAAGAGGCTGTGATTACCGTTCCTGCTTATTTCAACGATTCACAACGTCAGGCAACCAAAGATGCTGGTCGAATTGCCGGTCTTGAAGTCAAACGAATTATCAATGAGCCAACTGCAGCAGCTCTTGCATATGGCATGGATAAAAAACGTGGTGATTCTGTGATTGCTGTATATGACTTAGGTGGAGGTACATTTGATATTTCTATCATTGAAATTGCAGAAGTTGATGGCGAACACCAATTTGAAGTTTTAGCAACCAATGGAGATACATTCTTAGGTGGTGAAGACTTTGACTTAACTTTAATTGAATATTTGGTTGATGAATTCAAAAAAGATTCAGGTATTGATTTACACAATGATCCATTGGCATTACAACGTTTGAAAGAAGCTGCTGAAAAAGCCAAAATTGAATTGTCCTCGGCACAACAAACCGACGTGAACTTACCTTATATCACTGCCGATGCAACAGGTCCTAAACACATGAACATTAAATTGACTCGTGCAAAATTAGAGTCATTGGTGGAAGGATTGGTTGATCGCACCTTAGCGCCTTTAAAAACCGCGCTAAAAGATGCTGGTAAAACCGTATCTCAAATTGATGATGTGATTTTGGTGGGCGGCCAAACCCGTATGCCCTTGGTACAAAAAGTAGTTCAAGATTTCTTTGGTAAAGAGCCACGTAAAGATGTCAATCCTGATGAAGCAGTTGCCGTTGGTGCAGCGATTCAAGCGGCGGTCTTGTCCGGTGATGTAAAAGATATTCTTTTATTAGACGTGACACCATTATCTTTAGGGATTGAAACCATGGGTGGCGTGATGACTAAACTCATCGAAAAAAATACCACCATCCCAACGAAAGCCCAGCAAGTCTTCTCAACAGCAGACGATAACCAAACTGCTGTGACCGTACACGTGTTGCAAGGTGAACGTGAACAAGCTTCTGCAAACAAATCATTAGGGCGTTTTGACCTCAATGATATTCCTGCGGCCCCACGTGGTGTGCCTCAAATTGAAGTTGCTTTTGACATCGATGCCAATGGTATTTTAAATGTGTCGGCAAAAGACAAAGCAACCGGCAAGGCACAATCCATTGTGATTAAAGCATCGAGTGGTTTAAGTGAAGATGAAGTACAATCGATGATTGATGATGCGAAAGCGCATGCTGAAGATGATAAAAAATTCAAAGAATTGGTAGATGTCCGTAACCGCGCAGACAGTATGATTCATAATGCAGAAAAATCATTAAAGGATTTAGCCGCAGATTTGAATGATGATGAAAAAACCAATATTGAGAATGCCATTGCGAATTTAAAAGAAGTCGTTAAAGGCAGCGATTTAGCTGCAATTGAAGAAAAATTGGCCGCATTAACTGAAGTATCTTCCAAAATGGCTGAGCGCATTTATGCAAAACAAGGTGCTGCACAACCTGAAGCAGGTCAGGAAGAGTCAGCAGCGCCAGCCGATGAAGGTGTCTTAGATGCTGAGTTCGAAGAAGTGAAGGATGATAAAAAGTAATGTCTAAGAAAGATCTTTACGAGGTGCTAGGGGTCAGTCGTTCTGCGACTGAACCCGATATTAAAAAAGCTTATCGTAAGCTTGCAATGAAATATCATCCCGATCGCAACCCTGATAATAAAGAAGCCGAAGAGAACTTCAAAGAAGTTCAAAAAGCCTACGAAATTTTATCTGATGCTAAGAAAAAAGCCGCATATGATCAGTTTGGTCATGCAGGTGTTGATCCCAGCATGGGTGGTGGCTCAGGTGGTTTTGGTGGTGCTGGATTTGGGGGTTTTGGTGATGTCTTCGAAGATATTTTTGAAAATATCTTTACGGGAGGCGCGCGTGGTCAATCGGGTGGTGGTGGACGCGCAACACGCGCCCAACGCGGTTCTGATTTACAGATGGGCATAGAGCTTACTCTAGAAGAAGCCGCACTTGGCAAGTCGGTTGAGATGGATATATATCATCAAGCTTCTTGTAACACCTGTTCGGGAACTGGCGCTAAACCAGGAACATCTCCAAAAAATTGCGAAACTTGTGCAGGCATGGGACAAGTTCGAATTCAGCAAGGTTTTTTCTCAATTCAGCAAACTTGTCCTGCTTGTCATGGGCAAGGAAAAATTATCGTTGATAAATGCAGCGATTGCCGTGGAGATGGCCGAATTCGTATGCCTAAAAAACTGACGGTTAAAATTCCGCCAGGCGTTGATCAAGATGACAGAATTCGTTTGGCAGGGGAAGGGGATGCTGGATATTTTGGTGGACCACCAGGCGATTTATTCGTCCAAGTGCGTGTAAAAAAACACCCTATTTTTGAACGACAACATACGGATTTACATTGTGAAGTACCTATCGATTTTGCAACGGCAGCATTAGGTGGAACGATTGAAGTACCTACATTAACGGGTCGTGTGTCCTTAAAAATTCCTGAAGAAACACAAACTGGTAAAGTTTTTCGCTTACGAGGCAAGGGAATGACTTCAGTGCGAACGCGAGCACAAGGCGATTTATTGTGTCGTGTGACAGTGGAAACACCGATTCGTTTAGACACCAAACAAAAAGAATTGTTGCAACAATTCCAAGTGAGTCTAGGCGAAAGTAAAAACAATCACACCCCACAAACCAATTCTTGGTTTGATAATGTGAAAAAGTTTATCGACAACTTAAAATCCTAGTCAAAATACCCAATCCTTGATGAAAGAGGGTTGGGTTACCTTAGTCGTGACCTCAACATACTTTGTACCACTTCATTAAAAGTTTCAGAGAAATTTCCATTTTGTCGTGTCAAAAGCATATCGAGTAAATCATCTAAATTTTTTCGTGTTGTTTTCATAGAATTAGAGACGTAATTTTTTGGGAGAAGGGCACATAGGTTAAGAATTGGTTCGAGTGCACCTATCATTTTTTGTCTCCATTCGCAGCGCTAAACTGTGGACCAATTCGTCGCCGAATTTCTGCTTCACCTTCAGCGCGATTTGCAAGACGTTCTAAAGACTCGTCAATCATCTTTAGTGCAAGTTTAGCACCATCCGGATTTCTTAAATATGGATGTATCAGGAATAATAAGTGCAGCATTTAAAGGAATTTAATGATTGTTTTGAGTAACATTCGTAAAGCGTATCGCTGGAAGACCGAATTTTGGCACAACAAAGGTTAACATTTCTTCCGCGCATCGATTTTGAGACATGATATTAGAATCCTTTTTCTGAATATATTGTCTGCGTAGGTCACAAGAAGCCCCCACTAGAATGAATTCGTGCATTTCGAGGGGGAGTGCCCCATAAGATTTAGACCGATTCATTGAAAAGGCATATTATGGTAATAATTTTACACAAATTGGTTTATATTATATTGCCCACCAGGGGCTTTCATTTTAGGCTTAAAGCTAATAGAATGTTTATTATTTTTTTTCAAGACTTTAAGGAGTTTTTATGTCTTATAACCAAGTGTTTACCTCAGAATCTGTCACCGAAGGACACCCAGACAAGATTGCTGACCAAATTTCGGATGCAATTTTAGATGCGATTTTAGCACAAGACCCGCGTGCACGTGTTGCTTGTGAGACATTAGTGAAAACCGGAATGGTATTTGTTGGTGGTGAAATCACAACCAAAGCGTGGGTTGATGTGGAAGAAATTGTGCGAGATGTCGTTAAAGACATTGGCTATAACAGTTCTGAAATGGGTTTTGATTATGCCTCATGTGCAGTATTGTCTGCAATTGGTAAACAATCCCCCGATATCGCGCAAGGCGTGGATGGTGATGAACAAGGCCGAATGGGGGCTGGTGATCAAGGGATGATGTTTGGTTATGCAACCAAAGAAACAGATGTATTGATGCCTGCACCGATTGAATACTCTCATCGCATGGCACTCAAACAAGCTCAATTAAGAAAAGATGGTACATTACCTTGGTTGCGTCCGGATGGTAAATGCCAATTAACCTTGGTTTATGAAAATGGCCAACCGGTTGCAGTTGATACCGTGGTCTTCTCCACACAACATGATCCCAGTATTCGTCATCAAGATTTAGTTGAGGCGGTTATGGAAGAAATCATCAAGCCAGTTCTGCCACAACATTGGTTAAACATGCACACTCGTTATTTTATAAATCCAACAGGACGCTTTGTGATTGGAGGTCCACTAGGAGATTGTGGTTTAACAGGTCGTAAAATAATCGTGGATACTTATGGTGGCATGGCGCGCCATGGTGGGGGATGTTTCTCTGGAAAAGATCCTTCAAAGGTTGACCGCTCAGCAGCTTATGCGGCACGTTATGTTGCAAAAAACATAGTCGCAGCTGGATTAGCTGATAAATGTGAGATTCAATTGTCGTACGCGATTGGTGTCGCTGAACCCACTTCAATTTTTGTGGAGACATTTCGAACTGGTAAATTAAATGATCAAGCTCTAATCAATCTCATTAAACAAAACTTTGACCTAACTCCTCAAGGGATTATCGATGAATTACAGTTAATGCGCCCAATTTATCGAAAAACAGCCGCTTATGGACATTATGGTCGCGCAGAATTCCCATGGGAAAATACTGCAAAAGCTGCAATTTTGGCAAAAGCGTTATAAAATAAAATTAGGGTTGATGACAATAGGGTCATAAGTTCATGGATGAAAAAAATCTTGGCAACGATTATCGTGTTGCAAATCTTGAGTTAGCAGCATGGGGACGACAAGAAATCAGTTTGGCAGAACAAGAAATGCCAGGGTTGATGACCCTTCGCGAACGTTACCAGGCAAGTCAGCCCCTTCAGGGGGCCAGAATTGCCGGTTGTTTGCATATGACTATACAAACTGCCGTGTTGATTGAAACCTTGGTGGCTTTAGGTGCAGAAGTGCGATGGTCGTCATGTAATATTTTTTCAACACAAGATCATGCAGCCGCAGCAATTGCGGCTGCAGGTATTCCTGTTTTTGCCTGGAAAGGTGAAACTGAAGCGGAATATCTCTGGTGTATTGAACAAACCGTCTTTGGACCAAATGGCTGGACCCCCAATTTATTATTGGATGATGGGGCCGACTTAATGGAATTCGTTCATGAAAAAGCACCACAATTACTTGAACAAATTGTAGGCGTTTCTGAGGAAACATCAACAGGTGTTCGCCGATTACATCAACGTTTTATTGAAAGTCGTTTAAAAATTCCGGCATTTAATGTGAATGACTCTGTTACCAAATCTAAATTTGATAATCTATATGGTTGTCGAGAATCATTAATTGACGGCATTAAACGTGCAACTGATATCATGGTTGCTGGTAAACGAGCAATTGTGTGTGGTTATGGTGATGTGGGTAAAGGATGCGTACAAGCTTTACATGCATTAGGTGCAATCGTGATGGTCGCCGAAGTTGATCCCATTTGTGCTTTACAAGCAGCCATGTCAGGCTATCGCGTGGTGAAATTAGAGGATGTGGTTTCCGACGTCGATATTGTGGTCACTGCGACAGGCAATCAACATGTGGTTCGTATAGAACATCTGATGGGTTTCAAAAACAATACCATTGTTTGTAATATTGGCCATTTTGATTGCGAAATTGATGTTGCTTCATTACGTGCTTTTCCATGGATATCCATTAAACCACAAGTGGATTTAATTCAAATGCCAAATGGACGTTCAATTTTGTTATTGGCGGAGGGGCGTTTGGTGAATTTGGGATGCGCGTCAGGACATTCTAGTTTTGTAATGTCGACGTCATTTACAAACCAAGTTCTAGCACAAATCGAATTATGGAAAAATAGAGGTAAATTAACACCAGGTGTTTATCTTTTGCCTAAAATTTTAGATGAAGAAGTGGCAAGATTGCATTTAGAAAAAATTGGTGCAAAAATGACAGTCTTGACACCGCAACAAGCAAATTATATTGGTGTCAATGTGCAGGGGCCATATAAAATGGATTCATATCGGTATTAATAAAAAAATAAAAATGAATGAATTTTTTTTAGTTTTGGCATTGCCAAAAGCTATGTTACAATTTCGTCCAAATTAAAAAAAAGGTTAGAACATGACAAATCAAGATATTTTACAAAAAGTAACAGATATTATTGTTGACGTATTGGTAATTGACGAAAATAAAGTTCAGCCAACCAGTCGTTTAATTGCAGATTTAGGCGCTGAGTCAATTGACTTCTTAGATTTGGTTTTTCAATTAGAAAAAGAATTTGCGATTAAAATACCCCGTGGTCAATTGGAAAAAAATGCGCGCGGTGATCTAACTGAAGAAGAATTTGAACAAAATGCCGTTTTAACTGAAAAAGGTTTGGTTGCTTTAAAAAATTATTTATCAGAAGTGCCTGCTGAATTTTTTAAAGACACGATGAAAACCAATGAAATCCCAACATTATTTACTGTCGAAACCTTTTGTAAATTGGTTGAAAGTGCATTAAATGCGAAAGCAGAGGTTGCTTCAGCTTAATCGGATGGTCTTATGCGTTTTTTATTTGTCGATCAAATTTTAAAAGCTGAACCTTCTAGAAAAATCTTTGGCGTAAAACACATTACGCCAGAAGATTTTTTTTTATGTCACCAGCCTGGTGATGATCGGTTGTGCTTTATTCCTAGCCTAATAGGTGAAACCATCGGACAGCTTGCTGCCTGGCAAGTGATGAAAGAAAAAAATTTTGAATTGCGCCCTGTGGCCGGTGTTGTGGCAGAGGCCATTATGCATCGTCCTGCATATGTCGGAGATACCTTATTTTTAGAGTGTGATATTGTTGCTTTAGACGATGTTGCTGTAGAGTATCATGGCCATGCTCGGGTTAATGGTCAGTTGGTGTTCAGTGTGGTTGGTGCGATTGGTCCTATGTTACCAATGTCTCAATTTATATCCCAATCTGTAGTTGAGCAACAATTTCAAGAAATTTATCGACCGTTAGAAGGTGCTCTTGAAGAACATCTGCAACAGTGGCCTGCTTCCATAGACATCCCTCAACAAGGACAAGTCTATCCCATGCAATTTGATGTGATATCCGATATCAAACCCAAAGAATCATGTCGTGCAATCAAGAAAATCACACGAGTAGCGCCTTATCTTCCCGATCATTTTCCCAATAAACCCGTGCTTCCTCTAACCGTATTATTAGAGTGTAAGCGACAATTGGCACAAACATTTTTAGAGTATTCAGGTTGGACACAACGATTCTATTTAAAGAAAATGGAACGGATTAAAATGAGTGATTTTGTACAACCCGGTGAAGTCATCGCATCCGAACTTATTGTGAAACGAGCGACAGATACCGAAATGGTCATTCATATTCGTAGTTATTTAGGTCAAAAACGTGTGTGTGTTGTTGACCTTGTTTATCAAGCGGAGGAATGATGCGAGAGCGTCGAGTAGCGATAACGGGCCTTGGAGCCGTATGCCCTATTGGAAATTCAGCCCCTGAATTGTGGGAAAATTTANNGTGTGGGGTTGCAGAAATCAAGCAATTTGATGCTAGCGCATTTCCCACACGCATTGCAGCAGAAGTTAAAAACTTCGTACCCACTTATCCCAATGCCCAAAAATTAAAAAAAACCCTTTTAGGTTTTACATCTTTTGCGATGGAAGCGGCTCACCAAGCCATGAAAGATGCGAATTTACAACCCTCTGACCCTACGCAATTTGGAGTGGTGGTCGGCTGCGGTATGATGACAGCTGAATATGAGTACTTACAACGTTTTCAACAAGCTTCTGCCAAAGATGGTAAGGTGAATTGGTCGGATATGTATGCAGCGACAGTTGATTTTTACCAACCCGCTGATTTTGCCAAAACCACATCAAATGCTGGGTTATCATCGCTTGTTCAAGCTTTTGGAGCCAAAGGATACGCGACAGCGGTGCACACGGCATGTGCATCAAGTGGGCAAGCGCTTGGCCTTGCATTACAAGCCATTCGGCGTGGTGAAGCAACCCAGATTTTAGCGGGTGGTTTTGATTCAATGATTCATCCTTTGGGATTATCGAGTTTCTGTTTGTTGGGTGCATTATCGACTGATAATGATGATCCTGAATTCGCAAGCCGTCCTTTTGATGGCACGCGTCATGGTTTTGTACTCGGCGAGGGTGCGGCATTTTTAGTGCTCGAAGAGTGGGATAGCGCTGTTGCGCGTGGTGCGAAAATCTATGCCGAATTGGCAGGTGAAGGTAATAGTTTAAGTGCGTACCGAATCACCGATTCTCATCCCAACGGTGATGGTGCGATTCAAGCGATTCAACAAGCCCTTCGGAGCGCAGGTTTAGAAGCAAGTGATGTGGATTATATCAATGCACATGGCACGTCAACCAAGATGAATGATCTCAGTGAAACCAATGCCATTAAAGCTGTTTTTGGTGAAAAGGCGTACCAGATTCCAGTAAGTTCAACCAAAGCACAAACCGGACATCTTATCGCAGCTGCGGGTGCGTTGGAGGCATTGATTACAGTGATGGCAATACAACATTCTGTTGCACCCATGACGGCACACTTAAGAACGCCTGACCCTGAGTGTGATTTGGATTATGTGACTGAAGGACCTCGGGAAAAATCGATTGGTGTAGCGATGAGCAATTCATTTGGATTTGGGGGCTCAAATAGCTCCTTGCTCTTTAAACATCCTGCTTGGAGGAAAAAATAATGTCTCAGGCTGAACGCATTTTTATTACAGGTTACTCAGCTTTGAGTGCCGGTGGGCATCATGTTGATGAACATTGGGATGCTTTAATGGCGGGTGTCACAAAAACCGCTCCAAGCCGGGAATATGATTTAAGTACATGGGAAAATCAAATGGCCGGTGAACTGGCTAATTTTGATATGCGTCAAGCATTACCCGATCGAAAACTACTAAAAGTAATATCAAAGCAAGACGTCATGGGGCTTTATGCAGCTATTCAGGCGGCCAATCAAAGTGGTTTAACGGATTACTTGGCAGAAGGGTTGGCGAATGATTTGGAGCGATGCGATAGAACCGGTGTTTTTGTGGGCTCTCCTGGAAATAAATATTTTCAACAATATGATTTTTTACCATTGGTCGCACAATCAAAAGGCGACATGCCGTATTTTGCAAAACATTTGAATGAAGAAGTTCACCCTATGTGGTTACTCCGAATTCTGCCCAATAACGTATTGGCATATACAGGTATTCAGTTAGGATGTAAGGGGATTAATCACAACATCACCAATCATGCTGTTGGGGGTATGCAAGCTCTGATTGAAGCCTATTGGGCAATTCAAACAGGTCAAGCAGATAGAGTAATTGTGGTCGCCTATGACATTGGAACTGAACCGCAAGCCCGTTATTACTATGAAAAATTAGGGGTATTATCTGCAACGGAGTTGGCGCCTTTTGATCAACGTCATGATGGAACCATTTTAGCAGAAGGTGCTGCAGCATTAGTTCTGGAAAGCGAAGCCAGTATGAAAGCACGCGGTGCGAAACCCCTTGCAGAATTTCTAGGTGGCAAATATACCACCGAGGGTGCAGGCTTGTTCGGATTACAAGATGATGGTCAACCATTAGCAACATTGATGCAAAAAGCGATGGAACAATGTCATGTTCAAACAAAAGATATTCAAATGTTGGTGGCCCATGCCAATGGAAATATAAAATCAGATAACTCTGAAGCATTAGCAATTACCGCGACGTTTGGTGAAAAAGCGGTCCCGGTCACAGGGTTTAAATGGCTCATGGGGCATACGTTATGTGCATCTGGTTTAATGGATGTGGCGTTGGCTATCAAAGCATTTTCTGAAAACACCATACCTCATATTCCAAATTTTAAACGCCCAGCGGCGCACGTTTCTGCATTGGATGTGGTGACAACACCCCGTAAGACTTCCTTGGATGCTACTGTGATGATTGTGAATCGTGGATTTGGAAGCATGAATGCTGTTGCGCTTTTGAAGGCTGTGGAAATTTCATGAACGCGCTAGAATCTAAAGTTCTGGACAGTCCAATTAATTCATGGGGAAAACTGATGTATCGGTTTTTTCCATACCGAAAACAAGTCATCCACGCGAATATTGAACAAGCGTTTGGTGATAATTTATCTTTGGATGCGAAAACACATTTGGTTAAAGCCTTTTACTCACATCTAGGCTTAATTATTAAAGAAACCCTTCAATTGCGATTTTTGAGTGAAGAAAAGCTAAAAAGTAAGGTCAATGTCGAGGGACTTGAACATTTGCTCAGTGTCGCTGAAAAAGGTAAAGGCGTATTGGTATTAACCGGGCATTTTGGAAATTGGGAATTTGCACCTTTGGGAGGCATGCAACAATTTAAACAATTTACCGGACAATTGCATTTTGTTCGTCGTGAATTAGGTTGGAAATTTGTTGAAAAGTTATTATTTAAGCGATACCACAATGCTGGATTACGCGTGATTGGCAAAAAGAATGCACTCGATAGAATTTTAAATGCCTTAGAACAAAATCATGGGGTGGTTTTTGTTCTTGACCAACATGCACTCACGGTTAATAAAGATGGGATTGCCGTAGAATTTTTTGGTAAAAAAGCCGGAACTTATCGCAGTTTAGCGATGATTGCCAATTATACGGATGTCGATGTGGTACCCGCCGCGGGTTATCGCACAGCAGATAATCAACATGTTTTAAAATTCTATCCGCCCATTTCTCTTATCAAGTCAAAAGATACTATTTATGATAATACCTTGCGTTATAACCAAATTTTAGAACAAATTATTCTTGAACAACCGGTTCAATGGTGGTGGTTGCATAAGCGCTGGAAATTGAAAGAAAAGACTTAAATTTCTGAAAGGCGACTGTTGTGCAGTTAAGGTAGCCTTTTTAGTTTTTTTGTTTGCATTAAGCAAGTGTCTAATGACTCATAAACTCGACAACTTTTTAGGACATTTAAATGGGATTGCAGGATATAATTATCTATCTCTTGAGGATGTCTCAATTGCCCAATAATTTGCGATGCTGCCTCTATTTCTTCTTGACGAGTGCTTGATTTAAACCAGCGATGAGATGAATCAACTTTTTGTCTCTTATGGGTAATAAAATCCTGAAGTATTAAAATATTTTTTATCAGTTTGAATTTTTCAGAATCGGATAACAAATGAGGAGTTTCGATGCGTATTTCTTTCATCAAATGGTTTAATAAACATGAGATGTTTTCATGTATTGGATCTTGGAGGGGCCCCAGCATCAAATGTTTAAAAAAGATAAAAGCAGTACTCTCATGATGAACGCGTATTGATGGATTTAGCAAATCATCTTTAAATGTTTTTGATTCGGTTAAGAAATTTAAAAGTAAATTTGAATGCATCAATGATATTAAAGATTGAGATTGATGAAGTTCATGCAAGAATAATTCATGATGTTGCGTGGGCAATACTTTCAATGTCCAAACCACTTGTTGTGCATTAAATTGATGTTGTGAAACCCAGGATGCAATCTCTTGGTCAGGTAAATGATGTGAAGTATTATTGAGATTATCCAAATGTTTCTTTAGTTCAATGAAAAACTCATATTGATGTTGCGCTTTAAGTTTTTGAGTGCAAATCGATGGTAATGCATGAATAGCGGTATGCTGAGTCATTTGGTTTAACATCCAATTCCATTGTGATTCTTCAGGTAAAAAATCCAAAAGTACCTCAACGGAAGGGTGGCTTAAAGCAAATTCATCCTCTTCTACGAGGAAGAAATGTTCGATAAATGCATCTCTTTTTTCTTTGGGGATCAAAGTTAAAAAAGTTTTTAATGATGCCGGATAGGAAAATAAATCTCGAGCGTAGTCAATATTAATGAAAAGGTGATGCTCTTTTTGAGGAATAATGGAAAACATTTCCGCAATGGTGTCTGGATTTTTGATGCATGCGCTTAAAATATCGAATACATGCGGCCCCATGAAAATAAGTCTTTGCTCCTCAAGAGAAAAAAGGTTTAAAACCATTTTAAATGATTGGTGATGGGGAGCTATCAATTTCAACATTTTTTGATTTTGAGGTGCTTGAAAAAAAGATTTCTGCATATCCATTGGAATTTTAGAAAGCAAATATTCAAATGCTCTTGGATTTGGTGCAGAAAAACAAAACAAGGGTGTATTTGAAGTATTTTTTAAAAATAAAATATTTAACCATTCAGATTCAGGAATGTGCTTAAAGAAATGCTGTAAACAGCCCAGTTGTGTCGCACCACGAAATAAAATTGCTGAGCGATATCCTTGTGGGAAAATAGATTGTTCATGAAATTCAGATGGAATTTTTGTGAGCAGATACTCAAAAGAATCTTCATGAGTCGCGGCATGATAGAGCAAATTCGTGCATGTATCTGGATAGATAATATAATCCTGGAGTGATGCCGAAGGGAGTAATTCAAATATATTTTTCAAAAGTGTTGGAAACTGAGATGCTTTTTTTAAAAAATATTGTGCGTGTTTTTTAAATGGCTGAAGTAATGAAATCAAATCCTGGGCGCTTAAGGCCGAAAATAGCAAATAAAAAGATTCTGCATTTTCAATGGCTTGTTCTAAAAGTGATGGGCGTCGAGGCCCGTGGCTTCGAATCAGGTAAACATAATCCTCTGGTTGTAACATGTTGAGTAAAACACTCAGTTTTGAAGGATGGGCCAATAGATTTTGTAAGAGTTTAAAAAGAAGGCGTTCAGCATGAACGAAAGGGGATTCATAATAAGGTAAATTTAATATATCCAAACGATCATTGGGGGATAGTCGTGTAAGCATACTTAATAGGATTTCAGGAGTATTCACAAATAGATGGGCGATGGCATTAGATGTGTCATCTGGCAATTTTAAGATATGTCCTAAATCTTTATCGGCAATATGCGGAAGCCATGCCACTAAGTCTTTAAATTGACAAGAGTTCCAAATTTTTTGTACAGTGCTCACCTGCTGTTGTCTAGACGGTGGTAATAAAAGATACTCTTCAAGTGTTAAAGATTCAAAGTCTGATAAGTGAAGCGGTTGTTGAAGACATAACAATTCTTGAATTTTTAAAGGTCGAATATTGGTAAAAATTTTAGCGATTTGATGCACTAAAAAAAATGTTTCGTTAGGCGCAAAATGGGGTAACAAATAGCTTATAATCTTTTGTTGTTGCGTGTCTAACAACGCCAATTGTATTTGTTGGAAGATGTCCGGTGCAAATTGTTGTGCGATACAGTATTGGGTTTTAGAGTCAAAATATTGATAACCCTGCTTCATTTTTTCTGGAATGCTGGCATTGGGGAAAAAGTTCATGGGTGTCATACCACCAACCCCAACATTAACTCTTTTAATTTCACAATGGTTTTCCATCACAACTTTGGCGAATTCTTGCATGATTTCAAGTAAAGTTGATTCTTTGACTTTACGAGGATTCCATTCAATGGAATCTAAACACAAGTTACCGATTTGGCTGCGCCATGCGTAGGATTGCGCGACGATGTCATAATCATGATGATTGATTTGATGGGATATCATTTTGGGAGAAGTAGAGGAATTTTTTTTGGCTTTTAGAAGAACATAAAAACCATTGTCTTGTAGTTGAATGCCATTTAAAACGCATTGCTCTGCATGTCCTCCAATGTGCTGACAACATTCTGGAATGATATTGCCAAGGATAAGAGCATGCTTATCATGAGGATGAAGTTTTATCCAGGTAAATTGTTTGCTTTTATCGGTTATCTCCACATCGGGTAGATGATCGTGATGTTTGTATGGCCACTTTTGTCGAATCACGTCGAGCCCTTTGTCAAAGACCTCTTCAGCAATGACATAATGTTTACAGAGGTTAGCAAAAGATAAGTCGTGAACAGCATTTTTATATTTATGTGATATCGCAAGCATTCGAGCATCTTTTAAACTTTTAGGCACGGTGCTAATTTTATCGGCTTGTGCGAAAAAACATAGCGCATTAAAACCCTCGTTTTGGATGAATCGTCTCCATTCCTGAATTTCACTGATAAGATGTTTTGAAGGAAGATGATGAAGATGAACAATCAGTGCATCATGATAGGGAAAACGAATCTTATGATCGGTTTTCTTAAAGAGTTTTACAAATTGACTAGCAATTTTTTGAATATTTTTTTCAATGTTGTGATTAGCTTCATAAAATAAAACCATGAGTCTATAAGCGGATTGATAAGCATTTAAATCAATACATGTGCTTTTCTCAACCAATAATGCAATTTTTCGGTAAGCTTCTGAAAGTCTTAAAAAAACCACTCTCAATTCAGGAGTTATGGTAAAGTATTGATAAGTTTGATTCAGCTTATCTAGATGGTTTGCATCGTTTTGCCAGTCCTTTAAATGATCTGGAATATGAATGCTGGTCTGGTTTTGAAAAACTTGTTGTAAAACGTATTGCAATCGAGGATATTGTTGAAAAGGCTCAGAAAGAATTTCTGTTTGAATTTGCTTTGAAGATAACCCTTGTTGCGTAAAATAAATTGATTTTAATGATTGTTGTAATTGCTCGATAGGCGAAACCGCACAAGGTTTAATTTCATTTTTGCAGATTTTTTTTTCAAGTTCTGCAAGAATACCTTCGGGTGTTAAAAAGGGGTGATTTAAATAGATCATCGTGATTCATGTAATGCATCATTGATTAATTATAAATCATTTAATCTAAAAAGAAAACCTTGGGAGTGGTGCATCTGTATATCAAATTTCCCTGAAAAAATGCAAGACGCCCAAAACATATGGTCAAAGATTTTTAGTCTAGATACCTGTTCCAGTTACCAAAATGGGGCGAAAAGCTCATGGATTCATCCATGGGGTGTTTCAGAGTGTTAAATTGGAATGAATA
>DDPL01000069.1:0-2781 GCA_002342175.1 Legionellales bacterium UBA2469
GACTTTTTCAGGCGGGGTTAGAAGATAGGCGTATGCTTGATGATGAGAACGTCCAACTCGACCTCGAAGTTGATGAAGCTGGGCTAAACCTAACTGGTCGGCACGCTCTATGATGATGGTGTTTGCCGTAGGTATATCGATACCGGTTTCAATAATTGTTGTGCAAACCAGTACATTAAAGCGCTGATGATAAAAATCCGCTGTAATTTGCTCTAAACGACGTTCATGCATTTGACCATGTGCAAACTCAATTTTGGCTTCTGGAACCAATTGAGCAAGTTCTTGTGTAATTTTTTCAATGGTGGAGATGTCATTATGTAAATAATAAACCTGACCGCCACGCAATATTTCACGAAGTAATGCTTCACGCAACAAGTTGGGAGATTTTTCATGCCAAAATGTTTTGATGGCTAAACGTTTTGCAGGTGGTGTTGTTATTAAAGAAATATCGCGCATACCGTGCATAGCCATGTTTAATGTACGCGGAATAGGCGTTGCAGTTAAACTCAATACATCTGCATGATGTCGAAATTTTTTAATATGTTCTTTTTGCTTCACTCCAAAACGATGTTCTTCATCGATAATGAGTAATCCCAATTCTTTAAAATGGACATCTTGTTGGAGTAATTTATGCGTACCAATGAGGATATCAACCTTACCTTCTTGAAGTTGCGTTAAGACCGTTTGAGATTCTTTTTTAGTTCGAAAGCGCGATAATAATTCGACTGAGATAGGAAAATCAGCAAAACGTTCTTGAAAGGTTTCAAAATGTTGTTTGGCAAGCAGAGTTGTGGGCACTAAAACACAAACTTGACGATGGTTCTGAACCACAATAAATGCAGCACGCATGGCCACTTCAGTTTTTCCAAAACCGACATCACCGCAAATTAAGCGATCCATGGGTTGGGGAGCTTGTAAGTCTTTCATAATTGCTTGAATTGCTGTTTTTTGGTCATCCGTTTCATCAAAACGAAATTGACTTGCAAAGCGTTCATATTCAGGCCAATCAATGGTTGAAAGTAATCCTTGCTGGGAATGGCGTAATGCTTGTGTTTCAAGCAATTCGATAGCAACATCATGAATTCTTTCCGCCGCCTTTTTCTTTTCTCGACTCCAAGTATCTGTGCCTAATCGATGCAATGGAGCACTATCTGAATTAGAGCCTGAATATTTTGATATCGTTTGTAAATTAGTGATGGGGACGTAAATTTTATCGTCACCAGCATATCGTATCATGAGGAACTCGTTGATGATTCCTTGATCTTCGAATGTATACAGTCCTTCATACCTACCGACACCAAATTCAATATGTACAACAGGCATTCCAGGAGAAAGTTCACTTAAATCACGTATTAATTTTTCAGGTGTGGATTCATGCTTTGTTATGCGACGTCTTTTCTGATAAACAATGGTTTCGTCGAAAAGTTCGTGCTCGGTTATACAAATAATTGATAAATCATCAAAAAGAATGAAGTCGGTAAACGGGCCATGAATTATACCAATTTGGATATCGGATTTGATGAAATCATCAAAAGAATCCACAATCTTTGGGAAAATATCGGATGTTTTACATAAATCAAGAATGACTTCACGCCGGCCCAGGCTAGTNNCCCTGCCATAATCAGCAAACGTTTTTCATTTAATGTAGAAATCCAATTTGATAAACGATGTAATGATTTGGTTTGATTTCGCGCAATTTGAAGGTTAGGTAAAAGAACACTTGAGGCAGAATCATCGACAGAAATATGTGTATAATTTTGAATTTGTTTGTTCCAAAATTCAGGCGATAAAAACAGGTCTTCGGGTGGTAAAATTGGATTGGTGATATCATGCCGACGTTGATGATATCGATTATTAATTTCCAACCAAAATTTTTCTATAGATGTTTCAAGGTTTTGTTTTGAAATAATTTTGAAATCTTGTGATAGGTAATCAAAAATGGTATCAGTATTTTCAAAAAACAATGGTAAGAAATTTTCAATACCTTGAATGAGTTGTCCATTAGAAACATGTTCATAAACGGCGCTAAAATTAGGGTTTCCGCTAAATCTTTGTCGAAACTGTTGTCTAAATAAACTTATCGAAGATTCATTCAGAGGAAATTCTTTACTGGGAAAAATATGGAGCTTAGAAATTTTTTCAATGGTTAATTGATTTTGAATATCAAATTGCCGAATACTTTCAATTTCATCGTCCAACCATTCAATTCGGATAGGGTAGTCATTTCCCATAGGAAAAACATCAATTAGTGAGCCTCTAACAGCATATTCGCCATGTTCTTGTACGACTGATACATGACGATATTGCGCTTGATGTAGACGTTGTTTAAAGGTTTTAAACGGTATACATTGTTGTTCTTCAATCTGAAAAATTTCTTGGTGTAAAAATGATTGAGGACACAATCGGTATAATAGCGAATGAATATTGGCAATGAGTAGCATTGGGGTACGAAGTGCTAAATCATTTAGTAACTCTAATCGCTTAGAAATAATATCTTGATGTGGTGAAAAATCATCATAGGGCAATATTTCCCAATCTGGGAAAAGGCGAATATGATCTGATGAACCCAAAACAAATTCAAGATTAAAGAAGAGTTGTTCAGCTTCTTTTTGGTTATCACAAATAATAAGTTTGAATTCTTTTTTTGAGAATTCTTTTTTTATGTACTTAAGGGCGTTTTCTAGGAAGGAATTATTATAAGTCATTGATAATATTATTTAATTTAATATTAATGGTGGCCAGAGGCAGAATCGAACTGCCGACACGAGGATTTTCAGTCCT
>DDPL01000069.1:2826-14004 GCA_002342175.1 Legionellales bacterium UBA2469
CCTCTGCTCTACCGACTGAGCTATCTGGCCAGCCAACGCTTGCTATTAAACCCTTTTCTTAATTTTGAGTCAAGCATATTTTTAATTATTTTTAGGATTTTTTAGGTTCATAACCAGGAGGTAGTTCAGAACTATCCTCATAGAAGAATTTTTGCATTTCTTGTTTTAAAAAGTCTCTAGCTTTGGGATCCATTAAATTTAAACGATACTCATTAATGAGCATGGTTTGATGTTTTGTCCATAGTTGCCAAGCTTTATCGGAGATATCATTATAAATTTTTTCTCCAAGGGGACCTGGAAAGGGTTGTGAGGATAAGCCCTCAGCATTCATTTTTAATTTTTTACAAAATATTGTTCTAGACATAAAAATATAACCTCTATTTAAAAGAGGTTATATTTTAACGAGTTTGATAAGAACTCACAATTATTGATTTGGGGTATTGTTTCGTCGCGATAAAGCTTCTTCAAGTGTTATAAAACGATAGCCTCTTTTTTTAAAGATATCAATCACATCACCCAGGGCGTAACTGTTAATTAAATTTGCATGGACTAATAAGATTTCCGGTTTTTCATCGTGATTCATTTTCTCTGCTTTGGTAATTTGAATATCAACAAAATTGAGATACTCTTTTTTTAAAGCAGGAAGTCTATCTGCACGATTTCGCCAGTTCACTCTTAATAAGCGTTCATTAAAACGATAATCTTTGCTATCAATAGTGACGGGTGCGATGGTATATTGGTGGCTTGAAAGATAATCATACACTTTATTTTTATCCTCTCCTCGACCTTCTGCCAAATAGGGGTATCGAAAATATTTGGGCGTAGTCATGATAGGACTTAATTTTTGATCAGCTTTATCCAAATCTTGGATATACCTTTCAGCACCGACTTGGTTCAAATTGATATGAGAATAGGTATGATTCCCTAAACTAAACCCTTGTTGTTTGAAGTATTCTAGCAACTCCCACTGGCCTTTGGCGATAGAACCTGCAATGATAAAACCTGTTGCAGGAACTTGTCTTTCAACAATACTATCAACAAGTTTATTAAAACGTGTTGTTGTTCGGCCTAAGTTTCCTTTTTCGGATGAATTGGTGCCTACAAACGGTAGGTCATCAATGGTTAAAGCAACTAAATGTTCGTTGGCAAATGAATCAGCACTACACAAAAACAACAATACCGTGCTATTCAGCGCCATTCGGAATTTGCTCATGCTCGCTCCTGTTGGTGATCTGAACTAACGAAGGTATTATTATTATTTTTTAATCGTCTATGAAAGCATAGCATCCAATTTAAAATATTTCATCTTGGATAGATATTAATCAAGACTAGTCGTTTGGATATGTATTTATGTATGAAAAAATGAATCATCAGTGTCAAAATAAAACCTAGTGATAAAATCATGGTTAGTTGAATAAATCCTTTTGTGTAAAGAATTTTCATAAGATTTAATGGGACGTGGGTGTCTTCTATAGCTGTTAAATTAGCAAGTTTGCCCGATAGAAATCCGCCAACGCCAAGAGAAACAAAAAAGATTCCCATCATGGTACTTACTTTTTTTCGACAGGACAGGACCGTAATTGCGGATATACCAACAGGAGAGAGCAAAAGCTCCGCGATAGATATGCATAAATATGCTACCGCAATAAAAAAGGGAGAAATTTTAGCAGCTGGTGCAGACATTTTACAAACACCAACAAGCAATCCATACGCCAATAACATATAGAACATTGCCCACGTAAATTTTTTAGAAATATCGATTGCTTTTTTGGCTATTGGAAGCATCGGATGATTTTTTCGCGTTAATATTATACCTAAAACAATCATTCCAAGGCTTTGTAAAGCAACATAGTAAGGAGGTGCAATATAGATATGAAATAATTCAGATTTTACAGCACGTATAATAAAAAGCGTAAGGGACATGAACATTTGAAAATAAAATGCCCAAAAAATAACCGATACACTGCATAGCAATAAAATTAGCAACGTTTTAATTGATTGCGTTTTAGGTTCAGTGTAAATGCAATAAGATAAATATAAAATCGCTAAGATTGATATTAATGGAAAAATGATGTCGGCAAATTCAGGATGAAGTAAAATGTGTCCACATAGTGGCCATAAAAGCATAAGAGTGATGGACGTAGAAACCATATCCTTTAATTTGATTTTTTTTGGGTGGTAATCGTCAATATGGTGCTTGAGAACTCCAAAAACAAAACTGATGATTGAAAACAATAAACCAAAAGCCGCGCTTATAAAGGCGATTTGCCATCCAAAATAATATTTCAAAACACTCGGAACAGTGGTACCCAAAATAATACCAGTGGTAATGCCGAGGTAAAAAATAGTAAACCCTTGTTCTCGATGGACGCATTCTTCAGTATATTGTGTACCTAGGAGTGAAGCGATATTTGGTTTTAAGAGTCCTGTTCCAATCGAAATAGATGCTAGGGCATGCATTAAGGTAAATTGTGTTTTGCCGAATCCCAAAACAATATAACTTAATAGTAGGATGATGGCCCCTAATAAAACAGCAGTTTTTTGACCTAAAAATCTATCCGCAATCCAGCCCCCGACAAAGGGTGATAGATAAGTTAGTGCTGTGAATGAGCCAACGAGACTGTAAACTTTAGAATCTGGCCATTGAAAATGAAATGTTAAATAGATGGCCAATAAGGTCTGAATCACATAAAAACCATACCGTTCCCACATTTCAGTTAGAAAAAAAATGGATAATGTTTTAGGCTGTTTGAGATGATTCAAAATAGATGTCCTAAATTTTTTAGGTCTATCCTAACATATCTATTATTAGTCACAAGAAAAAAATAACCATGACAAATATAGCTAGGCTGTTATAATTATTTGATGCATCATTTACCCATCATTTTTATGAAAAATTTAGTGACCATTTATACCGATGGTTCATGTAAAGGAAATCCTGGCCCGGGAGGGTGGGCAGCAATTTTACAATATCAAAATAAAGAAAAAGAAATATCTGGTTTTGAGCCCGATACCACCAATAATCGTATGGAATTAAGAGCAGCTGTTGAAGCTTTAAGAGCATTAAAAAGAAGCTGTGATGTTGAAGTATATACTGATTCTCAATATGTACGACAGGGAATGACCGCGTGGATTTTTAATTGGCGAAAAAACGGCTGGAAAAGTGCTGATAAAAAGCCGATTAAAAACCAAGATCTCTGGGTTGAATTAGATGGTTTATCTAAGCAACATAAGGTCACATGGCATTGGGTTAAAGGCCATAATGGTCATCCGTTAAATGAGCGTGTTGACGAATTAGCAAGAAGGGCAGTTGAAATAGGTGAAAATCCATGAGTCGACAAATTATACTCGATACTGAGACCACAGGTATTAATCCTGATGATGGGCACCGTATTATTGAAATTGGTTGTATAGAAGTCATTGATAGGCGTACAACTGGTAATCATTATCATCAATATATCAATCCTCAGCGCGGTGTTGATGAGGGCGCTTTTAAAGTCCATGGTCTTAGTAATGACTTTTTATCCGATAAACCATTATTTGAAGATATTGTTGAGCCCTTTTTGGAGTTTATTAAGGGTGCAGAACTTCTTATTCATAATGCACCTTTTGATGTTGGCTTTATAAACGCAGAACTGTTACGTTTGAATCGACCTAAAGTACATACCTTGTGCACAATTACTGATACATTAGATTTAGCTAGACATAAGCACCCTGGTCAACGGAATAGCCTAGATGCATTATGTAAACGTTATCAAGTCGATGCGACAGATAGGATATACCATGGTGCATTACTTGACGCTCAATTATTGGCCGATGTTTATTTAAATATGACTGCGGGTCAAAATAAAATGGATTTTAATGAAGCGAACCCTGTGAATAATAAACAATCGATTTCAAACTTGCAAAGTACTTCCCCTGTAATTTATGCTGATCTAAATGAAACAAAGTTACACCACGAGTTTTTGGCTATAATTAAAAAGAAAGCAGATAAGTGTGTGTGGGATACTTTTAAAGGATAAAAATATGAAATATTTATTAAAATATGTTGCAGCTGCATTAATGGCATCAAATGTTTACGCTACAGACTGTATCATTACTTCGGTTAAAAATTCTTGTTGGAAGGATTACGAGGCAACCATTACACTTCGTGATGTTGAAACAGAGAAAGATATTACGACATTTACAATTCCCAAGGATAAAAAGTGGGGTAGAACAACAATATCCTGCCACCCAGGACAAATCATCGATGCCAAAGTGAGTTTTGCTCCTGACATATGGGAAGGTGATGGTTCTAAAGTATATTTTTCAAAACGCATATGGACATTGCCAAGCCAAGAACCCAAAAATGATGTTAGCTGGACATTAAACATGTGCTTTTCAGATGATTTTTCGAGCATGCCAGAACCAATTAATTCAAAAAATTGTTCTTGTGATCAATCGAATATTCCTCCTGTTGAAGTAAAATCAATTGATATAAATTCTTAGGATTTTAAGATGCCCACGTTAAGACAAATGATTGGACAAATGTTATGTATGGGTTTTAAAGGTTATGATTTTAATGATGCAACATCATTAAAGAATTGGCTAAGACATTCTGATGGATTAGGATGTTTGATTCATTTTGACTATGATTTTGAAAAAAAAACTTATGGGAAAAATATTTTAAGTTTAGAACAGCTCGAAAAACTCAATCAAGATATCAAAGCGTTTTATAAGGAGAAACATCCACAATCACTACCAATCTGGTTAAGCATTGACCTTGAAGGCGGAAAAGTTGATCGATTAGCCCACGCTCAAGGTTATATTCCCATTGCTTCGGCTGAAGAAATTGCAAATTATAATTATGCACAACGCCAACAAATATGGTCAAAAACAGCATCTCTACTTGAAAAACTTCATTTCGATATCAATTTTGCTCCTGTGGTGGATTTAAATTTATCACCAAATGAAGGTATATTTGGCCCTTTAAAGCGATGTTTTTCTGCACAACCTGAGATTGTGAGTAAATTAGCTGATGAATGTTTACGAATATTTGAAAAACATCATTTGCATGGTTGTTTAAAACATTTTCCGGGACACGGAAGTGCCTCTGGAGACACCCATGAGGGCTTTGTTGATGTATCTGAGACATTTTCGTTATCAGAGCTTAATCCTTATCGTGATTTGATTGCTCATCACAGCCCCATTACAATGATAATGACAGCTCACGTTATCAATCGACAATTGGATAAAAGTGGATGTCCTGCGACTTTATCCCACCCCATACTTACAGATTTATTAAGGAAAGAATTTGGATATCAAGGTATTATCATCAGCGATGATTTGCAAATGCATGCCATCTCCAAATATTTTTCAAGGGAAGAGGTCCTTATCGAAACGATTCAAGCAGGTGCTGATATGATAATTTTTGGAAATCAGCTGGGTTGGGATGAACCACAATTGATTATAGACACGATTGAAAAATTGGTTCAAACTGAAAAAATACATATTCAAAAAATTGAACTTGCATATCAAAGAATTCAAAAATTGAAAAAATAACAATAATACCTTTTGGGAATTCAATGGAAAGACAATTTTTCTATAAATTTGGCAAATGGATTTCTCATTTTAGAAAATTCATCATTGCTTTTTGGATTATTGCGGTTCTAGCCTGTATCCCATTATTACCGTCATTGATGTGTCCATTTAAATCCACTGGATTTGAAGATCCTGTTTCAGAAAGTAAAAAAACGTATGATATGCTTTCAAAGCGTATGGGATATCAAAATCATCGATTGTTAATTTTATTAAAGAAAGACAACCCTAAATTATCCGATGAAGCATTTCATGAGCATGTATTTAAAGCTTTAAAAGGACTAAAAAAAATAAAACAACCCCATGAGGTTATTTATAGTTTACCGACAAAAAACAAACCAAATACAAATGTAGAAATGGTCGTTCTTGCTTTTAAAAATGAAGCAGTTCTTGGTCCTGATGAAATTAAAAAAATTCAGAGTTATATTTCATATCGTAAAAATCTTAAAGTATATTTTGGTGGAGAGGATGTCTTTCTAAATAATGTCAATCAACAAACCCAAAAGGATTTATTCCATGCTGATCTCTTTGCAGCACCGTTTTCAATTTTAACATTACTATTTGTATTTGGATCAGTTGTTGCTGCATTGATGCCCGTTATAGTCGGTGCATTTTGTGCAATGACTATGCTCGCTGTATTATTTATTCTTGCCCATTATTTTTCTTTATCGATATTTACGATAAATATCGCGTTATTACTTGGTTTATGTTTAAGCTTAGATTATGCGCTTTTTATTATTTCTAGATTTAGAGAGGAATTGCTGAACAGTCATAATATTGATGTAATTGTTGCTCGTACTATTTCAACAGCAGGAAAGGCAGTATTTTTTAGCGGTTTAGCAGTTTTTGCGAGTCTGAGCGCGCTTTTAATATTTCCAATTAATATTTTATATTCGGTTGGGATAGGTGGTTTATGTGCTGTTTTTTTGGCTGTTCTTGGTGCTTTGACATTATTGCCAGCTATATTGAGTTATCTTCATCATCATGTAAATGCCTGGATGGTATTTAAATTCAAAAATGGAAAAAGTATATTCTGGAGAACATTAGCCCAGAAAGTACTACAATATCCTGGATTTTTTGCATGCTCTGGAATGCTAATTGTATTGTTTTGCACTTTGCCCTTACAACATATCAAGCTTGGAATATCAGACTATCATATTTTACCAAAACATTCTGAAGGTAGAAATTTTTTTAATGAGTTTCAAAAATCATATGATGTTAATGAGTTAACACCAATTATTATGGTTATCAAATCCAAAGATGACTTGTTCTCTAATCGTAATATTAAAAAAGTTCATGCCCTTGTTGAAAAAATTGAGAATAAAAAAAGTGTTGATAAAGTCTCTGGATATTTAACACTGATTCCCAACGGCTCCTTAAATCAATACTTAAAAATGTATAAAATGCCTTTGCAGTTCCAACCACAAGCCGTGCAACAAATGTTAAAAACCACAACCACATCGCATTTGGGTGTTTTATATATTGTCAGTAAATACCCTTCAGAATCACATCAAACTCAAAAACTTGTTGAATACTTACGCGTTCAAGATTCACCGGGATTAGACGTTGTGGTTACTGGGGTACCTGCTAATAATTTNNTAATTTAGATGTATTTAATGGTATTTATAAAAATTTAAAGACATCAATATACCTTATATTAAGCATTTCATTTGTGGTTTTGATGGTTTTACTTCGTTCATTGTTTTTACCTTTCAAAGCTATCGTACTTAATATATTAAGCTTAGCTGCAACTTATGGTGTTCTCGTATATATATTTCAGGACGGTCATTTTCACGAACTGTTGAATTTTGAACCACAAGGAAATTTGGATATCAGTATGTTGGTTATCATTTTTTGTGCTTTATTTGGTTTTTCTATGGATTATGAAGTTTTCTTACTAACTCGAATCCAGGAATCTTATTTGCATCTAAAAGACAATAATCGTTCTATTGTTTATGGTATCGAACATAGCGCAAAAATCATTACAAGTGCGGCAATGATTGTGATTGTTTTATGCCTATCATTCTTGGTGGCTGATGTTTTGATGGTAAAAGCTTTTGGTTTGGGTATAGCCATCGCAATATTTATTGATGCATTTATTATTCGTACCTTAATGGTTCCTGCCATCATGTCTATCGCAAAACGTTTGAATTGGTATTTTCCATTATGGTTGCAAAAAATGTTATTTTTACAATAAATAGAATATTTTCTTGTTTATGCTAAAATTCGCCTACTTGTTCACAAAGAGTCAGGTATATGTTTAAAAAAATACCATCATCCAATTTCAGTTTTGAATTAAAACAAGCAAGGATTGTCTTTGAAAGTGATAATATTGAGCTTGCGAGTCATATTCTTGATAAAATTCCTGAAAGCAAACGAAAAGATGGATGGTATTTATTGAGGGCTGAATGCTATATATCAAAAAAGGATTGGTATTCTGCAATTTTTTGTTTTAAATCAGTCGACACCTTAATTTCTGTAAAATATCAAGATTTATTATTACAAGCTTACTGCAATGTTCGACAATTTGAAAATGCAATTCGACATTATTATAAATACCATAAAACAATATTAAGAACGCAACAGCGGGCAATACATTTTGCTAAATTAGCAAGAAAGACGAATAACGAACAATTAACGCTTGATTCATTAGACTTTATTGTAAGAAAATTTCCTAATAATATGGATTTGAATATACAACTTATTGAACATTTCATTTCTATTCAGCATCCCAATACGTTTCCGTTGCTAATCGGTTTATTTTCTACAACACCATATCAAGAAAAAAATCATATTTTATATATTAAATGGGCTATTCAAAATCAACATTTTTTCTATGCGCATATGAATTTATTGCATCTTTTGTATAACAATCCAATGTTTCTCTCTGCAAGTCATGAAATGGTTCGATTATTTGCATCAATGAATTATCATCTTATAGCTGAACTCACAGTCAAACAAATGTTATTTCGGCATGATTATTCAAATAATGTTATTCAAAAAGCCGAAAATTTAAAAAAAGAATTTCCGTTTTTAGGTGCAAATGACTCGGGGCACCTAAAAGTTTCATTGTATCCCGAGCTTAACTATTATTTTGCAATGTTAAATTCGAGAATGCATGCATGTTATTTAGTTGGAAGTGCGGTTCATCATTTAATTGATTTTGCGCCACTAAAGGAAAATCAAGATATAGATTTCGTGGTCGATTTTAATCCCCGCTTGTATTATCCATTTCATCAATCCATTAACAAACCGAATTTATTTTCAGCAGATATCCCTGACTCAAATTTCGTGATTCGTACGATTGATTGTTTTTACATTAATTCAGAGCGTTATCCATCTTTAAATATGCTCGTTAAAAATCGTGATTTTACAATCAATGCCTTGTTATGCGACGATAGGGGAAATATTTTAGATCCAACCAATATGGGCATTCAGGATTATCAACATAAAATATTGCGTACTATCCAAAGTGCTCGACAATCACTAGAGGAAGATCCGGTTCGAATTTTAAGGGCATTAAAATATCTCATTCAAGGATATCAGCCAACTGATGAATTGCAATATGCACTCATACATTGGCAAGCTCCTCGTGAAGTAAATATCTCTCAAATGATAGCTATGGCAAGAAAAATATTTCTATCTACTCCGAGTAAAGATGAATTTATTTATTATCTTAAAAATTTGGGATTGCATTTTAAAATTTTTGGTATTGATTATCACGCAGACGTTTGTCAAATTGAGAGTGAATTTGAGAGAATGTTTTTCTCAAGCTCGCACAGTTTTAGATGCTGATATGACACTGTTAAAATTATTAAAATTCTTTTTTAAGGCTTTGAGATCATCAAATTCAGGATTCATAATCTTAACAACGCTGCTTGCGCCCATCGCATAAAAAAAACCAAGGTTTGCAATGATGGTAATAGCAATCAGCAAATATCCCATGCCTGTAAAAGCAAGCGTTGGAGTAAGAAGAATTAAAAATGAATGTGCAAGAAAATAGCTCTCAGCAACATTCGCTAATACACCGAAGGACAATACGCCATATTTAACACATTGGCTTATAGTCGAGAGAGGGTGGTCTTGCATGGTTTCGCATTTTTCTATGATGTCTTGGTTAATTTTTTCCAAAGTGTCTAATATTGTATGGTTAAAGTTTGGATTTCTTTTTAACGCTTCGATATGAATATTGAGTAGTTCGATATAATAGAGTTGCTCTTGATAAATTTTTAGCATTTCTTTAAATTCTGAATTCAGTGACTCAATACCTAATGCTTCTTTTAAGAAAGTTACTTCGAAAGCGTAGAATAATAAACTATCCAAAAATGTATATACAAGTGATATTGCTATTAAACTAATTTTTGAAAGACCGGGAATAAGTCCAAATAAACTTGCTCCAAAGACAAAGCTACCTGCACATTGCTCAATAAGACCAAAAGTTACAAGGAAATAATATAATCCTTGTTCAGTTAAACCAGTTGGGTTGGAGGTATTATCCGTATTTTTTTTAAAATCTAAAATACGTTGTTCATCAAATAATTTCTTAATCAATGCTAATTTTAAGCGCTCTTGTTCAAGCGCACTTATCTCTTGACGACGAATAAACAAATCATCAAAAGAATAGGATTGATCAAGTGAAGGATTTAGCATATCTCAATCATCGCACATAAAAAGTTAGGAAATTATAACACAAAGTGAATAATATATATACTTTTTATGCAAAAATAATAAATATACACTATATTTACAATAGTAACTATCAAGAGAATATCATGAGATATCGCGATCGAAAACATGCAGGAAATGTTTTAGCGCAATTATTATTGGAATACCAAAACGCTTCTGAAGTCATTGTATTTGGCATGGCAAGAGGTGGGGTTCCAGTTGCTTATGAGATTGCGAAGACATTAAATGTTCCTTTAGATGTTTTAATCGTTCGAAAAATTGGAATGCCAGAACATCAAGAATATGCTATTGGTGCTATAGCATCAGGAAAAATTGCAATATTCAATAAAGACGTTATTTCCCGGCTAAACATTTCTGAGGCAGATATTCAAAAGGTTCTAAAAGAAGAAAAAGAAGAATTGGCTCGAAGAGAGGAAATATATCGTCGCCATAAGCCATTTCCTAATATTCGCAACAAAACCGTTATTTTAGTGGATGACGGTGTTGCTACAGGATTTAGTTTGAGAGCTGCTATTGCGGCCTTGCAAATAAAGCACCCAAAGGAGATTATCATTGCGGTTCCTGTAGGTGCTTTAGATTCCATTGATAATCTTCAAGGAATTTGCAAAAAAGTGGTTTGCCCTTTAACGCCTGAAGATTTTAACGCAGTAGGGCAGTGGTATTTTAATTTCAATCAAGTCGAAGATGATGAAGTTATTCATTATCTTGAAAATTAGAATTTGCTATTTTTCATTGATGAATACCCCAAAAAATGCATTTCAAGCGCTTTTCTAAATATAGCTTATAATAAACTTGTTATCATCAAACTTAGGTAAGAGCTATGAAATTAAAAATCACTCACTTAGGTCTAATTATAGCCGGTGTGTTTTTTATTGGTAATACACAGGCTGCACGGTAATCCCCCCATTTTTAATT
>DDPL01000046.1:0-8633 GCA_002342175.1 Legionellales bacterium UBA2469
TCGGAGGTTCGAATCCTTCCGGGCGCGCCATTTTTCAACAAAAAACTCCTTTTATAAACAATTTTGTTCTATACTTGTTATATATAGCAAGGAGAGCGAAAATGACTTTATCTCATTCTTCAGAACCTATTCAATTCAATCTTGTTTTACCTGACAAACCTAAGAATATAGAGAATTATCCAAATTTGTCTCAACTGTGTCATGATATTACTAAGAACATGGACGCATTCAAGCATGCACTTCTCCGTTTCCAAGAAAATTTAGAACCCCATAGCAAAACTGAAATTATTCACAATTTGACAGAAATCATGCATAAAACATTAGACTTATCCCTTATTTTACAGCAGCATTTTGGTTTGCTCTCTGATTCAGATGAAGAAATTCACCTCGAAGAACCAGTCATCAATTATGTTCGAGCTGTCATCAATAATGTTACCCGAATGGATAATATGGTTTTATCAGCACAAGAAGCCTTATATCCTTCTCGCCCTCATAACCGATGAGACAAATGCTCATAAAATTGACAAGATTAACTTATCAACTATGCTTAAATTAAGTACTATATCGATGAGATTGGCATGCTTGATTTATTTGAAGATAAAGATAGAACCTATCTAGATATCATCATCACTCGCTATGTTAGGGCCTTAAGTCAGACAGAACACCTTTGTAACGCAATTCAGACAAGACGTTCCATTAATAATATTTTCGGCAGTAAAATAAATGTCAATAACATTCAAGAAGCTTTAAATGCTATCGATACAAATGATACATCACAATGGGTCATTCATGATCCAAGTCGACTTGGTGGGCATATTCGCTCATTATTAAATATTCCCGATGATTCTTTTAATTTTTTAATAAACCTAATCAAACCATCTGAAATTATCAAAATTGAAGCAGCTTTTTTTGAGGCATTGTGTGAAATTGTATACATATCTCATAGTGACGATATCACCACCATGAGAAGTTATGATATCCATCTTGAATGTCGAAATGATGGAAAACTTGAATATAATATTCAATCTCCAACTCAATTTTTTAATGGTGAAATTAATATTCCTGTCGAAAAATATGATATTGAAAAGCTTAATTCAGATAATGCTTACATCAATACTATCCTCCCTGATATTTTAGGACGAATTGCCGAAGTTAACCCATCGCATGTCGATGAACTAATTTCAAATGGGATTATGCAACAATATACTGCAATGTTTTGGTCTCAAGACTTTGACCAAGACGAATTGGTAATACAAAAAAATATATTTGTCGAAAAAGCAACTGATGAAATATTGAAACATATTGTTCGTTACTTAGATATTTTACTTAGCCCCGCATTTATCGAGTTTAAAAAATTTTTAAATCCTGAAACCATTCAAATTTATGAGCAATATGAATCCAATCCCATTGAAAAGATGAACGCTTATCTTGATTTAATGTATAAACGCCAACAAATGTTACAGCAAATTCCAATTATGCAATCCGAATTGCCACCTTCATCTGAAGAACAACATAGTATTGATAATCTACTCTACGATGAACTCGAACTTATGCATCATTCGCTGTATGAGCAATTACTGTTACAACATCCGAATTTAGATGAGATTAAAGAAAATATTGCGATATTAATGAAACAAATTGCAAATTATTCAAAAATTAATTTAACCCAAGATCATCAATGGTTTACACAGTTTAATGCATTTGAAAAAGAAATTGATAAAGCGTTTACACCTGCCACCTTTGTACAAATCTATGAGCAAATACAAGTGGCCTGTTCTAACATGTGCGTGACGCTCATGACGCTTGAAAGTACTTATGAATCTGTTTGGAATGAACTTATCCAATTAACCCAAGATTATCAATTACCACTCCTTCAAACGGCATATATCTCACCAGAAGACTTATTAAATCTCAAACCAATCGACTATCATTTAAGAATCAACAACATGAGAGCCATTATATCATCTTTGCAAGATGCCACCCACGCACTTTCTAAATGTGAGTTATTATCCACATTTATTGATACCCAAGCTTTAATTGAAAAGTATCGAACCATTGCTATAAACGAATTAGAAAATTTAACTGATGAACAAATTCTTGATTTATCACCTAGAATCTATCATGAAAAACTAGAATATTTTAAGACCCAACAAACTATAGAAACTAAACTACCAAGTCACTTATTTGATGCATTTTTTAATTTTTTTCAAAGGGAACTAGCAAACCCGGTGTTTTTAGAAATTAAAGTTTCAGAGGAGGAGCTTAACTATCTTAAAACTATCTGTAAAGGCCCATATGAACAATTTCTACAATCGAAAGAAGATAAAATCATTAAACCTGAAAAAAGGCAAATCGCCAATGAAGCTATTCTTGACATTCAGCAATCTACAAAGCCATCTGAAATTAAAAAAGTTATTGAACGTTCGATTGAAAATGCTGAAAATGCTAAGGTTAGTTGGTTTGGGATAAAAACGGGTGATTTGATGAAGGCTTCTCTTAGAGCAATGTCGTTATTTGAAGAAGAGATTGAGAAAATTGAAAATAAAGTCGCTTTGGGTCACAAAAAATCATAACAAATCTCTATTCCTTACATTTCCAGTTATTGGCAGATATCAATTGTTCATACTTATAGATTTGATCTCGAACATTTTTATAAAAAGATAGATCGTGTCCATAAGGATCGACGACGTCAATTGATGAAAATCCCGCACATACAGATATCATTTCAATTTTTTTTTGATATTTAGGGTATTGGTTTTTCAATGTTTTAAGCTGTTTTGCCGTCATGGTTAACACTTTGTCCGCAGCAATGATATCGTCCTCCGAAATTTGCTGTGGTGTATAAGGTGCATCAATGTTCCATTCCTTCAACGCTTCTTTGGCATTGGGTTCAACCATGGTTGATTTGACATCTAAACCTCGAGATGACGACGGATAATACAAAAAATAATGAGCAATTTGATTTGCCATATAACTTCGACCTGTATTTCCATCACAAACAAATAATATTTGTGCATATGATATGAAAGAATATAGAAGGAATGGAATTGTTTTGAAGATGTTTAAAAGCCCGACATGCTTCACGATAATTCCTTTAAAAGTTCTCTTATCTTAAAGAATAGTCGTTTATTTAAATTTTTCACCTTTTTATAGTTGATGCCGACCTAAAAAAGCCATAAGGAATAAGCACATGGATACGAGCGTTGTTATCTGTAGGCGCATTTTCAAATATGATGCCTGTATCTTCAAATAATTATCGACAGCATAAGCAGCCCACAAACAAATGGTTAGAATGCCCCAGCTGAAAATCCAAGATGGAAATAATATACCAACCCAGGCGGATAGCGTTATCAAATGACTCCAAATAATGACCTTATTTCCAGCTTTTTGTGGAGATTGCATAGCAAATCCCCAATGACTACCTGAAATATAAGTCACGATTAATCCCGTGTAGGTGCTCATGACCACAACAATAAAAGACCAGTAATGTAGACGATAAGGCGTTAGAGATATCATTACTGCTGCAATAAATGGAAGTGCACCAAGCCATGCCATAATTTGACTGAATCGAGTTACCTTTATACTAGACATTCTATTTCCTTGGCTAACACATCTTNNAATAGCTTTATCAATGTCTTTCAATTGCATTAATAATGGCCTCATCATGTGTAATGGCCAGCTATTCGGGCCATCACTTAAGGCCTCACTGGGTTTTGGGTGCGTTTCCATAAAAAGGCCTGCGATACCTGCGGCCATGGCGGCACGTGCCAAAACAGGAACAAATTCTCGTTGTCCACTCGATACGCCACCACCTGCACCAGGTAGTTGTACAGAATGGGTTGCATCAAAAACCACAGGACAATGTGTTTCACGCATAATTGCTAGAGAGCGCATATCAGACACCAAATTATTATAACCAAATGATGCGCCTCGCTCACAAACCATAATATGCTGATTTCCAGTCGCTTTGGCTTTTTGCACAACATGCTTCATTTCCCAGGGCGATAGAAACTGACCTTTTTTAATATTGACTGGTTTTTGTGTCGCAGCCACATTTTGAATAAAATTGGTTTGACGACATAGGAATGCTGGCGTCTGTAACACATCAACCACATCGGCCACTTCGTCTAATGGTGTATCTTCATGAACATCAGTTAAAATGGGTAAAGAAAATTCAGATTTCACACGATTTAAAATTTCTAAACCTCTGGCCAAACCTGGTCCTCGGTAACTATTGCCCGATGAACGATTCGCTTTATCGAAAGAAGATTTATATATTAAGGGTATATTCAGTTCTTCACAGATGGTTTTTAAAGTTTCTGCTGTGCGAAGCGTCAACTCCTCACTCTCAATTACACAGGTTCCCGCAATTAAAAAAAAGGGAAATTGTAAACCAACTTGAATGCCTGAAATATCCATTAATGACTTCCTTTTTCTGATAATGACGACTTCACAAACTGAATAAACAAAGGATGCGGTTTGCGAGGTGTTGATAAAAACTCCGGATGAAATTGGCTAGCAATAAAGAATGGATGTGTTGGTAATTCAATCATTTCTACCAAGGTACTATCCGCAGCGCGTCCACCAATTACTAAACCATGTTTTTCAAAATCTTTGACAAAATTCTCGTTTACTTCATAACGATGACGATGCCGCTCAACAATTTTATCTTGACCATACACTTTGTGCGCCAACGATTTAGGAGTTAACTCACAAAAATAAGCACCCAATCGCATGGTTCCACCTAAATCTGATTGTTCATTACGTTGTTCAATTTTTCCGTCATTGGTACGCCACTCTTGAATCATACCAATCACAGGATAAGGTGTTTGTGTATCAAATTCTGTAGAATTTGCTTGAACCAATCCAACAACATTTCGTGCAAATTCAATGACAGCTGTTTGCATACCTAAGCAAATCCCTAAAAATGGGATGTTATTTTCTCGCGCATACTGAATCGCCTGAATTTTCCCTTCAACACCGCGATGGCCAAATCCTCCGGGAATTAAAATGCCATCAACTTCTTTGAGAATAGAAACACCCTCATTTGTCACTCGGTCAGCGTCAATATACACCACTTCTACACGTGTTTTACTATGTATGCCGGCATGTTGCAAAGCCTCATGAATCGATTTGTAGGCATCGCTTAGCTCGGTGTATTTACCCACCAGGGCAATTTTAACATGGTGTTTCAATTCAGATTGCGCTTTTAAAACCGCATGCCAATCCGATAAATCAGCCGGCTTGGCTTCTAAACCTAAATGATTAATCACATGCTCATCGACCGATTGTTCTTGTAATATCATCGGAATTTGATAAATACTTTTCACATCCGGCAATGTAATCACTGCTTTTTTTTCAACATTACTGAATAAAGCAATTTTTTCTAAGTCATGTTCTGTTAATGTTTTTTCAGAGCGACAAATCAGTACATCCGGTTGAATCCCAATTGAACGAAGTTCTTTGACCGAATGCTGCGTCGGTTTGGTTTTCGTCTCACCGGAAGTTGCGATATAAGGCACCAATGTTAAATGCACAAATAAGGTTCGCTGCGCACCCAGTTCCATACGTATTTGTCGAATCGATTCGAGGAATGGTAATGACTCAATATCGCCAACCGTTCCACCAATTTCAACCAATGCAACATCGGTTCGCTCTGCACCCAATTTAATACAACGTTTAATTTCATTGGTGATATGAGGAATGACTTGCACAGTACTTCCTAAATAATCACCACGACGTTCTTTCTTAATCACATTTTCATAAATACGACCTGAGGTAAAATTATTTAAGCTCGACATTTGAGTATTCACAAAACGCTCATAATGACCGAGGTCTAAATCAGTTTCAGCACCATCATGCGTGACATAAACTTCACCATGTTGAAATGGACTCATGGTGCCCGGATCAACATTAATATAAGGGTCTAATTTAATAAGTGTCACTTTTAAACCGCGAGATTCAAGCAAAGCAGCAAGAGATGCAGCGGCTATCCCTTTTCCTAAAGATGAAACCACGCCACCTGTAATAAAAATAAAATTTGTCATTCCACTCACCTAAATCTGGATTTGTTCCATGATGTCATACATTGCTAATGCAGCATCTGCCGCATCAACACCTTTGTGACCATGTCGACCGCCGACCCTGGCAAGTGCTTGCTCTTCATTATCTGTCGTTAACACGCCAAAAATAACGGGACGACTGAACTCGAGCGCAACTTGTTGACATCCATGACTAACTTGTTGGCACACATAGTCATAATGATCCGTATCGCCACGAATAACGCAACCCAATGCGATTACGATATCCGCTATATCGGATAGAAATAATTTTTTTGCCACCAAAGGCAACTCAACAGCACCGGGGACCTCTACAATCACTATCGATTGTTCATCTATCCCGCATTTTAATAATTTTTCAACACAGCCTTGTTGCAATCGACCTGTAATGAATTGATTAAATAAGCTGACCACAACTGCAATTCGACAAGAACGCGGATTTGATTGTGGCTTTGCCTGAATCGTTTTCATAAAAGTCTCCAATCACTTACAAAATATCATTTTTACAATAAAAATGACCCAGTTTATGTTTTTTTGTTTTTAAATAGTTTAGGTTTTCTTTATTTGGTGAAATATCAATAGATACACGTTCTTCGATCGCAATGCCATACATCTTTAATCCATCAATCTTTAAAGGATTATTGGTAATTAATCGAATTTTATCCCAGCCAAAATGTTTTAAAATTTGATAGGCTAAAGAGTAATCACGATTATCAACTGGTAACCCAAGATTTTCATTGGCTTCAACTGTATCCAAACCTTGATCTTGCAATACGTAAGCCTTTAGTTTATTTTTTAATCCAATCCCGCGCCCCTCTTGACGCAAGTATATCAAGAGTCCTCCTTGTTCGGCTATCAATTTTAACGATGATTTTAACTGTGGCCCACAATCACATTTTAATGATCCAAGTAAATCACCTGTTAAACATTCTGAATGAATTCGCACAAGTGGTGTTTGATGCGCCTTTTGTAAAGGCTTAAAGAGTGTAAAATGTTCAAAACTATCAATGTCATTTTTAAATAACATCATTTTAAAATCACCCACATCCTCTAATGGTATACGGGTGGATATTTCTTCATGAATCAAGTGCTCTATTTGAACGCGGTAATTGAAAATATCCTGGATTGAAAGCAAGGGTAAATGATGTTCTTCACTAAAGCTTTTTAAATCTTCCATTCGACTCATGGTTCCATCGTCATTCATGATTTCACAAATGACTGCTGCAGGTTTTAATCCTGCCAATTTCATCAAATCGACACTTCCTTCCGTTTGACCACGACGATGTAAAACACCGTTTTTTTGTGCTTTTAATGGAAAAACATGTCCTGGTGAAATCAAATCTTCCGGTTTTGCATCTGCTCGAATGGCCGTTAAAATGGTATGGGCACGATCTTCTGCAGAAATACCTGTTGCAACACCTGTTGCAGCTTCAATTGACACTGTAAAAGCTGTTTGATAGGGTGAGCGATTTTTATGAGTCATTAAAGGTAAATCCAATTTCTGAATTAACTCTTCTGCCATGGGTAAACAAATCAACCCTCGCCCATATTTTGCCATAAAGTTAATGGATTGTGAGGTCACAAATTCAGCGGCCATGACCAAATCACCTTCATTCTCTCGGTGTTCATCATCAACCAACACGACCATACCGCCTGCTTTTAATACTTCTAACGCATGGCTCACGGTATTAACAAAATCACTCATGACAAATCCTTAATCGATTTTTCAATCAATGCCTTCATCTCAATTGAATTCAAAAAACAATTCAATTGATGTGCGATGACACGCATCATATAGTCAAACTCAATATTTACGACCTGACCAACTTGTATCTTAGATAAGTTGGTATTTTGAAGGGTATGTGGTACTAACATCAATTCAATATGGTCATCTGTTACGTTATTTATCGTTAAACTGACGCCATTGAGTGTAATACTACCTTTCGTTATCAAAAAAGCTTTTTGCTTTTCAGAAAAACCACCAACGCATAGTTTAACATAAGAGTCTATCGGTTCAAAAGAGATAATTTGCGCTGTAGTATCGACATGCCCACTAACATAATGGCCCCCCAATCGACTGGATACTTGCATGGCACGTTCTAGATTCAACACATCTCCAAATNNTTCAAATGCGATAGATGTGTTTTATTTAAAGATTCTGTTGAAACATCAAACGCTACGACACCAGAGCCTGATTTTAATGCTGTTAAGCAAACACCGTCTACGGCAATACTTTCACCGGCAACGATATCTTGAAATGGAACGGATAAAATTAATCGACAGCCATTTTCCAAAACTTGATTTTCGTTGACAATACCAATCGCTTCAATAAGACCTGTAAACATTAAAATTCCTGCCACAGAAAAGTTGCCAGCATATTATCATCCATTTGTTGAAATTGTAACTGATAAGATTGTGCAAAAATTGATGTTTTCATTTCATAAGCATTCACACCTTTATCCCCAAGAATCTGGGGAACCATGAAGATATGTGTGCGATTGACAATTTTTTCATCATGCAGACTTGCCATCAATCGAGGTCCTGCCTCAACCCAAACATCATGAGCGCCTAAAT
>DDPL01000046.1:8657-10696 GCA_002342175.1 Legionellales bacterium UBA2469
AGGATATCCATCAACTGCATGATAATGAATCCCTGCTCGAACCAAAGAGGGCTTGATATTTTGATGATGGAAAATATGAATCTCTTTGGCCGTTGTAAAACAGCGCTCTTGCCCTGTTAATCGTAAATTTGTATCGATTATTGCCAATGGCTTAGGTCCTTCAACGCTGCCCAAGCGCACATTTAAGCGTGGATTATCACAAAGAATCGTATTTGCTGTGGTTAAAATCATATCTGTATGTAATCGTTGCTGATGTGTGAATGCATCTGCAGTAGCATTGGTCAGTTTTACCGATTGATTGACAAGGCAAACCTTTGCATCAAATGATTGCGCCCATTTTGCAGTTATAAAAGGAGTTTTAGTGTGCACCCAATGGTGGTAACTTCGATAAAATTCTTTGATTTCAGGAATTTCAACGTACTCAACCTCAATACCAAGCGATTGCATTATTTTTGTAGAATCATTCGAAGCAATATGTTTGTTGGGATCATAACAACCAAAGACAACCTTTCGAATACCATGTTCAATAATTGCATTCACACAAGGGGGGGTGCGTCCCCAATGGTTACAAGGTTCTAAAGTGACATATAAAGTCACGCCCTCTAAACCTTTGGGTAGTTCTTTTAATAATAGGGCTTCAGCGTGCGCAAGTCCTGCTCCTTGATGATAGCTACGTCCGACAATTTCTTGATTTTGTACCGCTATAGCACCAACACTGGGGTTCGGAAAACATTGCCCACGTCCTTTTTCAGCTTCATCAAGTGCTAATTTTAAATATTTTTGATGTATTTTAATTTTTTTTTCGTCCATTGGATTAAAATTAGTTAAAAAATATGCTTTAATGATAACAAATTATTCAATTTTTGAGTAGCATATGGGTTTAAAATCAAAGTTGAAACATTATATCATATATTTTAAAGCTCTATGCGCCATCGTTTTGCTAACTTCAAATTTCGCTTATGGTTTTACAGCCTACTCTAATAAAGAACTTGATCAACTTGAAAAACAGTTCCGCCAGGAGATAAATTTATCCCCTCAGGTGCTAAGAGACCCATTAGCAAAAACCTATATTAATCAACTGGCACAAAAACTCGCTGCCCACGGCTCCATGGCCAAACCTGAGTTTTTTATTGTAAAATCTACAGAAATTAATGCGTTTGCAGGTCCCGGTGGCTACATTGGCGTAAATACTCAACTGATTCTTGCATCCGATTCGGAAAGTGAGCTCGCTGCGGTCATGGCCCATGAGATGGCTCACGTTCGCCTGCATCATTTATACCGCATGATTGAACATCAAAAAAACATGCAAATCCCAAAACTTGCCAGTATGCTTGCTGCCATTGCATTGGGTGTGGTTAACCCTATTCTTGGTAGTGGCGCCTTGATGGGCACCCTCTCAGGATTCGAACAAGACTCCATTAATTATGTACGTTCCAATGAAAAAGAAGCGGACAGCATTGGTATTGATATTTTAAGTCGAGCCAGTTTTGATCCGAACGGTATGCCCAACTTTTTTAGAAAAATGCAACAAAATACCCGTTATTACTATACAGATAACATCCCTGCTATTTTAAGAACTCACCCCTTGGATGAAGACCGTATCGCAGAAGCAGAAAACCGCATTGCACAACATCCAATACCATCACGTGTATACTCAAATCCGCAATATTATCTTTTTAAAGAATTGGTGCGTCATGATACCAAGCACGACACCCAACAACTTTTAGAGTTTTATAAAAAAGATTGTCATAAAAAATCACCGGCATATGCTTGCGCGTATGGGGAGGCGATGACGTATTCTGAAACAGGCAAACATCAAAAAGCCATTCAATTGCTGCAACCTTATGTAGAATCTGAGTTTGCAACAGATCCTTTTTTAAATTTAGCACTCGCTAATGCTTATCAAGGAACCGGACAAAAAGAACAAGCTCAAAAAATCTATCAACGTTTTTATGATGTTTCACCCGATAATAATGCTGTAGTAAATCAATATTCAGAATTTCTAGAAAACGGAACCGATAAGAAAAAAACATTATCAG
>DDPL01000040.1 GCA_002342175.1 Legionellales bacterium UBA2469
ATTTTCATGGAGTTACAACATTTACACAACCTCTTGTAGAATTTAAAAAAAATATCTACTATAAATTAAGTCGAAATTAATTTGTGAGCTAAAGAATTCTCTATTTTGAAGAGGTTATTCAAAAATAGAGGGTAACAACAAAAAAATGGAGAATAATAATGTTAAAAAATAAAAAAATATTAGTTGGTATTATCGGTTTTGCATTATTAATGGTTGCAGAATATGCCCTAGCTCAGTCAAGTCAAAATATTGGTACGGTAGCAACTAAACTGAAAAGCTCACTTAGCAGTGTTGCCTCCATGTTGGGAGCAGCATCTTATGTGATAGGAACCGGGATGTTCATGGTTGCGATTTTCCAGTTAAAACAACATAAAGAAAATCCAACACAAACACCATTAAGTAAACCGATGTTATTTTTTGTTGTTGCAGCAAGCTTATTATATTTGCCAACGATCATGGGTGTGACATCAGGTTCGCTTTTCTCAGGTGCTTCAACAGCTGGAACTGGCGGTACAGGCTTACCATCATAATTATTGTATATCGATATTTCAGAAACCTTCAACATTACCATTGAAGGTTTTTTTATTTCATTAATGAACATCGTCACGATACAGAAAATAAAAATAATGAAATCGCAAATTGAATTGGATAAATTTAATGACGATATTGGGTTGTTTAAGTGCTTAGGTAAATTAATTAAAAATCATTTATAAAGGTTCATTTTCGTGATAGAAGATTAAATATAACCTCTTGTAGAATTTATAAAAAATATCTACTATTAATTAACGTTATAATGCATTTTGTTTTTAAAGAATTCTCTATTTTGAAGTGGTTATTCAACAATAGAGGGTAGCAACAAAAAATGGAGAATAATAATGTTAAAAAATAAAAAAGTATTTATAAGTCTTATTGGTATGGCATTATGGATGGTTGCAGAATATGCCCTAGCACAGTCGTCTTCAAGTCAAAATATTGGTACGGTAGCAACTAAACTTAAAACCTCTCTTGGTAGTGTTGCTTCAATGCTGGGAGCGGCATCCTATGTGATAGGAACGGGGATGTTCATGGTTGCGATTTTCCAGTTAAAACAACATAAAGAAAATCCAACACAAACACCATTAAGTAAGCCGATGTTGTTTTTTGTCGTTGCAGCAAGCTTATTGTATTTGCCAACGATCATGGGTGTGACATCAGGTTCGCTTTTCTCAGGTGCTTCAACGGCCGGAAGTGCCGGTGGTAATCTACCTACATAGTTATTTTTCATTGATATTTCAGAAGCCTTCAATGTCATCATTGGAGGCTTTTTTTATTTGGTATTTGAAACCCAAACATATCTATGACATGATAATTAAATAATGAAAAAGGCCAATTGGATTGGATGGTGTCATGACAACATTGGTGGAATCAAAATACTTGCCGTTAAATCTAAATGCATCCGCAGATGCGTGGCGAATGTTTTCTGCCCGTAAAGCAGATGTTAATTTTAAAGCGTTTGAAAAAAAAGTGTTGGAGCGAGATGCTTATGCTTGTCGATTCTGTGGATTCCAAGCACAACAATATCAAGAAATTGTGAATATTGATGGTAATTTTAGACATAATAAAATTGATAATTTGGCAACCGCATGCATTTTTTGTACGCAATGTTTTTTCCTCGAATCTATAGGTGTCGGTGGTTTTGGTGGTGGCATCTTGATTTATCTTCCTGAACTAACGCAAGGGGAAATCAATAGCATCTGTCATGTTATATTTTGTGCCATTTCAAATAACTCATCTTATAAATCTATTGCACAAAATATATATTTGAATTTTAAATTGCGATCTGCGCTGATTGAAAAAAAATTTGGCGAAGGTTCTTCTGATCCTGCTAATTTTGGGCATTTGTTAATTGATGCAAGACAACAAGATCCAGTTAAATTAAAAAAAATGATGGAAGGAATTCGATTGTTACCTTCACGCGCGAAATTTAGAACACAGATTGAGTCGTGGGCAGCAACCGCAATACAAGACATTCACAAATAAAAACTCTCAAGTTAGGGGAAAGGTGTATGGCAGGGATCGTAGAGTCGTTTTTTGATGGTGTAGATACATTTTTTGCATGGTTAAGTGCGACTTTGAAACAGTACACCATGAATTATTGTGATCTGGAAACAGCAGATAGCAAAACTGTTTTGGTTAACCATGATGGAACCTTGGTTACGGTGCTTCGTATCGATGGTGTAACAGGCTTAATTGGAAACGATGAATTTGTGAGTTTATTGAAAGCACTAGAAAACTCTCTACAAGGCCCCATGAATCGTCCTGGCTTTGCTTTCCAGATGTTTTTTAGCTATGACAAAGATCTGGTTAAATCTGATATTGCGATGAATTTTAGAGCTGCTATGGCAACTGCCGAACGCGTTGAATTAAATCTTGAAGATTTGTTTCGGGAGCGGGTAGAAATTTTGTCTAAATGGTGTGCTCGTGAAACATGCTATTTGGTTTTGTTCACGCGCCCATTTAATATGAATAATGAACAATTTAAAATGGCCATGAAGGCTAAAAATGAAAAGAACCAAAAAGATAAATTGCCTAGTTTTAGTGTTTCACAAACATTATTTGCTGCATTTCCTGAAATGCGTGATAACCATGATGCTTTTGTACGTTCGTTTATGTCTGATTTAGCATCGGCTCATGTCGTTGCTGAAGTGCTCCCTATTCATCATGCTGTTTATCAAATGAGGTTTTCTGTTGATCCAGAATTTACAGGAGAGGATTGGAGTCCTTGTCTTCCAGGAGATAAAATTTATGGTCGTGAAATCAATGATTTTTCAGGTGACGTTTCTGATGTTTTGTGGCCTGCATTAGCAAAACAGGTGATTCCAAGAGAAGCGGAAATCCTTGACAGAAGAACGGTACGTGTTGGCGATAAAATTTATTCTTCAGCATTTATTGATTTATACCCAAAAGAGCTTCGAACATTTTCAATGTTTTTTTCTCGTATTAGCTCAACAGGAATACCATGGCGTATTACTTTTTTAGTTGAAAGTAACGGCTTGCCAACCTTGTCATTTAATGGAATGCTAAGCGGCATTTTATCGTTTACATCCGGCCAAAATCGACTTATCAATGATTCTGTAAACTTATTAAAGTATTTGGATTTAAATACAGACGAAACCTTAGTACGTGTTCGGGTTATTGCAACGACCGAAGCACCAGAGAATGATTTTTCATTGTTAAGAAAGCGAGCTTCGGAATTGGTGAAGGCGATGCAGGGTTGGGGCTCGATGGATATCTCTGAGATGTGTGGCGACCCCTTTGAGGCCTATATCGCAACAACGATTGGCGTGTCATTAAGCAACCCCGCAATTCCGACTGTCGCACCTTTAAGCCAGATGTTACAACTCATGCCTTGGACACGACCTGCATCACCATGGCCCTATGGTGCCTTGTTATTCCGTTCACCAGATGGAAAACCATGGCCATTTCAACCGGGTTCTAATCTTCAAACCACATGGATTGATTTAATTTATGCGCGACCAGGTTCGGGTAAATCGGTGTTGGCTAACGCACAAAACCTAGGGCTTTGTTTATTGGGGGGGATTCCGCGACTTCCACGCATATCAATCATCGATATTGGCCCCTCTAGTAGTGGTTTAATCTCATTATTACGCGAAGCATTACCGCCAAAGAAAAGACATTATGTCGCGTACTATCGCATGCAAATGACGCCAGAGTATTCCATTAATCCATTTGATACCCAACTGGGATTTCGACATCCAACAGCTTTGGAGCGTGCTTTTATTGTGAACCTAGTGACATTGCTCACAACACCGATTGGGTCATCAAAACCTTATGATGGTATGGCGGATTTGGTTGGATTGGTTGTTGATGAAATGTATAAGGCAATGTCTGAAGAAGGTAAACCGTCCCTGTATTCTCCAAATGTGGAACCTTTAATTGATTCTTTATTAGAAGAGATTGGTTTTGTTCGCGATGCCAAATCAACCTGGTGGGAGGTCACGGATGCTTTATTTGCAGCCGGTCTAGAACATGAAGCCGGATTGGCACAACGTTTTGCTATGCCACTGTTATCTGATGCTGCATCGATTTGTCGATTGCCTGCGATTGAAGATTTGTATGGAAAGATTTCAACCCCCACAGGTGAAATGCTCATCAGTGCATTTTCACGTATGATTTCCGCAGCTGTTCGTGAATATCCGATTCTTTCAAGAGTCACGGCTTTTGATATTGGTGAAGCGAGAATCATCTCCTTGGACTTAGACGAGGTTGCAAAAAGTGGAGGTGATGCTGCGGATAGACAAACTGCGGTCATGTATATGTTGGCGCGTTATGTCATGGCAAGAAATTATTATCTAACGGAAGAGGTTTTAAAAGCCGCTCCTGAGCAGTATGAATTTTATCATCGAGAACGCATTCGAGAAATTCGTGAAGACCCCAAGCGAATTGTCTACGACGAATTTCATCGTACATCTAAAGCACAGTCGGTTCGAGATCAAGTATTGGTAGACATGCGTGAAGGACGTAAATGGAATGTTCAGGTTTCATTATTGTCACAATCCGTGGATGACTTCGATTCCATCATGATTGACTTTGCAACAGCAATTTATATCATGGATGCAGGTCCAAGTCAGGCAATTGAAAAAACCTGTAAAATATTTGGTTTATCTGAAACAGCAAAGAAAGCCTTAAGTACCAAAGTTCATGGACCAAGAGCGGGTGGGGGTACTTTCCTTGCACAATACTCGACAAAAGCCGGTAGCAATATTCAATTGCTGACATTAACGCTTGGACCCATCGAATTATGGGCTTTCAGTACCACAGCTGAGGACGTTTTAATTCGAAATACATTGTATCGACAACTAGGTCCCATTGAAGCACGTCGATATTTGGCGATTCTGTTCCCCGATGGCTCTGCATCCAAAGAATTACAGAAGCGATTAAATATGTCCTCGACAGGTGAAGATAACTTGATTACTGAAGAAGAGAAAGATAGTATCATGAATAATTTAATCAAGGATATCATCAAGGCTTACGGAAAGGATCCGAATCGTAACGCCCTAGCAGAAGTCTAATGTCTACGAAAACAAAAACTCGATATGTCTGTCAAGAATGTGGTGCCATGTCTACTCAGTGGAATGGACAGTGTCACCACTGCTCATCATGGAACAGTCTGATTGTCGAAACGGTTTCTAAAAAAGCCGAACAATACCATTATGCTCAAACCCAATCAGGCATTACGCCTATTACAGAAGTATCATTGATTGAACAACAACGATACGATACAGGATTTCAAGAACTCAATCGAGTATTGGGTGGGGGTCTTGTAACAGGTTCGGTGGTCTTAATTGGAGGTGATCCGGGTATTGGAAAATCCACCCTATTATTACAAACCGTCTCTATATTAGCTGCTTCTTATAAAGTTTTATATGTCACAGGGGAAGAGTCTTTAAGTCAAGTAGCGCTTCGAGCAAAGCGCATGAGTTTAGGACAAACCCAATTGAATCTACTGGCGGAGACACAGGTTGAAAATATCATCCTGCAGGCACAACAATATCAACCGCAAGTCATGGTTATTGATTCTATTCAAACCATGTTTACTGAAATGCAAGCAGGAACACCGGGCGGGGTTGGGCAGCTTCGTGAAGCCACTGCACAATTAGTACGTTATGCTAAATCGACACACACCACCATATTTTTAGTGGGACACGTGACAAAGGAGGGGGCATTGGCTGGGCCCCGTGTACTTGAGCATATGGTGGATGCAGTATTATATTTTGAAGGTCAACAAGATAGCCGATTTCGAGTAATACGTGCCATTAAAAATCGTTTTGGTGCGGTTAATGAATTGGGTGTTTTTGCAATGACAGAAGGAGGCTTAAAAGAGGTCAGTAATCCTTCAGCCATCTTTTTATCCGGTTACCAACAACCCATGCCAGGTTCTTCCATTATGGCAACTTGGGAAGGATCTCGACCTTTATTGGTTGAAATTCAAGCACTTGTTGATGATAGTTATGGCCAACAACCTCGACGGGTAACGGCCGGCCTTGAAAATAATCGTTTAGCAATTCTTTTAGCTGTTTTGCATCGCCATGCAGGTGTTGCTACATTTGGGCAAGATATCTTTGTCAATGTTGCCGGTGGCGTTAAAGTTTCTGAAACCGCAGCAGATTTAGCGTTATTGGCAGCAGTTGTTTCTAGTTTGAAAAATCAAACCAGCCAAGCTCAAACGATTATATTTGGGGAGGTCGGGCTCGGAGGCGAAATACGCCCAGTCCAATCGGGACAAGAACGTTTAAAAGAAGCACAAAAGCATGGTTTTGTACGCGCAATCATCCCCCATGCAAACATGAGTAAATCGAAAATTTCGGGGATAGAGCTCTATCCGATTAAACATATTCGTGAATTGATAGACGTTTTGTTTTAATAAAGCCATATTGATTATACTGTATAATTATTATACAATAATAACTTATGAAAAGTTGCTAAGGTTTATCAATTGAAAGACACAATAGAATTAGATACCCATTCGACAAGATGTATATGGTGGCAAGAAAATTTGTTCAATGCTATTGAACAAAATGACCTGGAAATTTGTAGAACTCAAATTGAACTCATTATTATCCCCGACCGATATCAACTTGATGAAGAAGTTTTGCAAACATTACAGGCTAGACATGTAGTGCATAGACAAAAGAATAGACTGGCAATTGTTTTTAGTGCCTCAGATATTGTTAATGTCCTTGAAAAAAATCAACTCTCAACTAAATTTCTTGAAAATGTATATAAAATATCCACTATTCGGCATGGTTTTATCACTGAATATGAGGATGAAAATAAAAACATCATCCTAGCGCTTGCAAAATTATGTGTGCAAAATCCCAATTCAATCTTGTCTGAAATTACATTAAGATGTTGTTTTGGAGCAGGTTCTTTGCATCAAGGATTGGTGGATGCGGCACAAAACAAATTAATTGGACATTTAGGCGATGGTTATTCATTAAGTGAGAATGATGAATTTAAAGTTCGAGAATATTTGTATGGAAATATTAGTGGAGATGAAATAAAAAAAATATCCATTCGAACCCAAACCATTAATGTAAAGTTGGCCACATTAGAAAATAGGGAAGTTCCAAATGTACTATTTGATTTTCGAATGGCTTTAGATGCAGAACCTGAACTGAAACATCTGCATGTAAAATCTTATTTTGGGCGTGTTAACCCTGTTCCTGAAGAATCGCCAATCAGATTAGGTATTTGGTTTTCTCGAGATAGGCCACCTTCGTTATCTCACCCCAAATCTGTTCGATTATTAGGAGAACCCAAAGATAGCATTGTTGCTAAGGCGACTTTCTTTTGATGTGTTGTGTTTGCGTGTCTTCTTCCGCTTGTTCATTCTGCGTAAAAACGTTATAACGTGCAGCCTTATAAAAATGATGAGACGGTGTAACGCCTGATGGTGGTTTTTCATCAACAGGTAAAAAAGTATGTGTTTCTGCATTCATTGGAAAGGGTTTTACTGGACCAAAATAACCTTTAACGATTAAATTTGGAATTTTTTCTTGGAGCTCTTGATTGTCTTTGAGTATGGCAATTAATCTATCGGCAGAAGCATCGGTATCCAGTATTGAAAGTACTTGAGGAGATTTTGTTTGAAGTTCAAATAAATGCTTCATTATTTCTGGATTGAAGGTAACGGCATGTTTTAGCATTTGCTGAATCAGTTGTTTTTCTTCCTGCGAGGGTTCGGTTGCATCGTTAACTGCTGAACGCGCAACTTGCGCTGGATTTTTTGGATGACGTCTGCCAGCACTAAAACATTGTCTTAAAGTGATTTCGCGAAGTTGAGGTGGTTCATCTGTTGAAGAGCAACAAAGATTTGCGAGCCGATTTATATTATCGCATATAAAATTGAAATCATTTGGATGGGTAATGGTTGAAATTTTATAAATGTTGGCTAACGAGGGATTATCAGATAAATCAAGGAAACGGGATAACTCAGAAGCTGTAAGCACAATTGCAAATCCATCAAATTTTATATGTGCTTTATCCCGGATAATAAGCCCTGCTTTAATTTCGTCATCTGTTTCCCAGTCATCAGATACAATAATGATTTCGCCTGATTTTGTTTCTAAAGCTTCACAATCATTTTTAATAGTATCCTTAAATTGAGAAACAAGGGCTTCATGAATTAATGAATGAATTGTATCAATATTTTCAATTGGGACATGCTGGAATGCATGTTGGTGAATTAAAATATCATTCAAGGCTTGTTCCAAGTCATCCCAGTCACGTGGGAACTGTATTGAAATGATGGTATCTTTTATTGATAATTTTTCTTGCTTTAATGAAGATAGATCTTTGGCTTTATTGTTTCGCTGAGGGTTATTAACGCTTTTATTTGATATGAAAAGCGTTAAACAATCCTTTAACAACTGCACTTCATCAGGAGATAAATTTTCAATAGGATTATCCTTAATTTTATTTTTTAAATTGGTTATATTTTTTTTGATAGCCGAAGGTAATTGAGAATATTTCCGAAGATTAATATCCATCTCATCGGGAGAGAATAAATTCCCAGATAAAAAAATCTGTATTAATTTTTGAGTGGAGGTTGTTTCTGGTGATCGAAGATGAACAATTAATTCAGGATTATCTTTGATATAGTTCATTAATACATTGACCATATGGAGTTTTTTCTCTAATGAATAGATGTGTGTTTTTTGTGTCATGTAAGAGGATGTATCCTCTTTGAATGTAATTAGAGGAACCATAACTACCTCAGTTTTAGGTTAATTATCGATTACTATGACTTAATTATAGACTATAAGTTTTAAGTTAAGGAGGAATGGTTCTTAAAGTGTATCGTAATTGGTCAAATTAAAATGAACTTAATCGCAATTCAAGCGATGTGATAAGAATTGCGAGCAATTTTAGGCATGGACATCTTCTTGAATCGCTAGTAAAAGATGTTTGATTTGATAAAGATAGTCATGAGATGCTTTGGGACTTAATTGGTCGGGATCCATCATTTGTAATGAGTTTATAAGCTGAGCAATCGAATAGGGGAGTTTGGGACGTTGTGGAACTGAAGATGAAAGTGGGTTTTGATGTAATTCTTGAAGCTTTATTTTAGCCTTTTTTAAGACATCATCTGGAAATCCGGCACGAGCCGCAACTTCTAAACCATAACTTTCAGTAATAGCACCTTTTTTAAGTTGGTATAAAAAGACAATATTATGGCCCTGGATAATGACATCCATATGCATATTCTGAATAACAGGATGATTTTCAGCAAGTTCAGTAAGCTCAAAATAATGTGTTGAAAATAAGGTATAGGCTTTGGTATTTTGGGCAAGATGCACGGCACAGGCATGTGCCAGGGCTATGCCATCATGGGTGCTGGTGCCGCGTCCAATTTCGTCAATTAGCACAAAACTATGTTCGGTGGCATGCTTTAAAATATAAGCCATCTCGGTCATTTCAACCATAAAAGTAGATTGGCCTTTGGCCAGTTGATCGCTAGCCCCAATGCGAGTGAAAATCTGGTCAACCATCCCAATGGTTGCGCGTTGCGCGGGAACATAACTTCCCATATGAGCCAGTAAAATAATTAGTGCATTTTGGCGCATATAAGTGGATTTCCCCCCCATATTGGGGCCTGTAATAAGCCATAAATAAGACTTATCATCAAGGCTCAAATCATTCGCTACAAATTGATGAGGACTATGAGCCGATACAATGGGATGTTTTCCTTGTATAATATGTAATGCTTTCTCATTAACCATTTTAGGACAACACCAGTTAAGTTTTTGTGCGCGTTCTGCAAGCGTACTTAATACATCAAGTTGTGCTAATGAGTGTGAAATCAGTCGAAGGGTTGGAATATAAGTGCTTAGGTTTTCAAGCAGCTCCTCAAACAATTGTTTTTCTTTTTGTAAGGCTTTACTCTCCGCCGATAACAGTTTGGCTTCAAAGTTCGAGAGTTCTTCTGTGACAAATCGTTCAGTATTTTTAAGCGTTTGTTTTCGTATGAACTGAGGAGGTAAATTTTCAGATTGGGCTTTCGAGACCTCAAAGTAATATCCAGAAACACGATTATAGCCCAAACGCAATTGTGTAAGACCGCTGTCGATCTGAGCACGGTGTTCAATGTCCATTAAATGTTCATGCGCATGCTGTCGAATGTTTCGCAGTTCATCTAATTCTGCATGGTATCCTTCCGCAATCACGCCGCCATCTCGAATGAGAACAGGAGGCTCTTCTACAATGGCTTTTTGAATGATATTAATCAGTTCCGGTTGCGGTTTAAAATCTTGGATACATTCTGTAATGAGNNATGATGATAAGACAATTGCTCTAAAATAGGTGGTATGCAAAATAATGAATTTTTGAGTTGTATCAGTTCTCGGGGTTTGGTTTGTCTTAAATGAATACGTGTTGCGATTCTTTCTATATCATAAAACTGACTCAATTGCTCGCGAATATGAGAAACCCCATGTTTTAAAAAATAGGCAATGGCTTGCTGGCGTTCTATAATTTTGGTTTGTTGGCGTAGTGGTTTGACAAGCCAACGTTTCAACAATCGACTGCCTAATACAGTTTGCGTGGAGTCTAAAAGTTGAATAAAGGCGTATTCTTGTTGTCCTTGTTGATTTTGTAAAAGCTCCAAATGCATCTGCGTATTGGCATCTAATTGTAAATAATCGTCAGTGCTTTCGACATGAAGGTGATTGATTTGCGGTACTTGTTGGCGATAAGTTTCCTCTAAATAGTGAAATAACCCACCCAAAGCCCTCAGCACGGTATCATCAGTAGAGGATTCGATATTTGACAAATGTTGATGGGTAAAAGACGCATCAAAATACGCTACTTCCTTTCTCGTCACGATGCAGCTGTCAAGGATGCTAGAATTTGCACCCCAATTATTGGGGAGTAAAACTTCCTGTGGGCGTAGTTTTAAAATCTCCGCTTCAAGTGCTGCCAAATGGTTCATATGCATGATATGGCTTTGGCCATTGGTGACATCTAGCCAAGCAAGAACATAGGTGTTGTGACATGGAAGCACCGATAATAAAATCTGATCAGATTTAGCATCCAATAAATTTTCATCAGTGATGGTGCCAGGTGTAATAATGCGTGTCACTTCTCTAATCATGGGACCCTTGCCATTTTGGGCTTCACCGACTTGCTCACAAATGGCGACAGATTCACCTTGCTTGATTAATTTTTGTAAATAATTATCCAAGGTATGATAAGGAATCCCTGCCATTGGGATAGGAGCACCTGCAGATTGACCACGTTGGGTAAGTGTTAGATGTAATAATTGTGCCGCTTTTTTTGCATCATCAAAAAACAATTCATAAAAATCGCCCATACGATAAAGCAGAAGCATGTCTGGATGCTCTGCTTTAATGTTTAAATACTGTTGCATCATGGGGGTATGAGAGGCAATTGACATGCGGCTAAAATTCCTAGAATGAAAGGAATGATTTTATCAAAAATCCCGCATTATGCCACAATATCATGGCTCAACATGCGTCGATAAGCTCTAAAATAGGAAACAGGTGGCAGATTTAATAAATCAGCGAGTTTTTCCATATAGATACAGGAGTATCTTTCAGCTTGGAAAGCTAAAAATGTTTCTTCTGCTCCAGCTCTAAAAATGCGACCCCATTTTTTATTAAAGAACTTTTCTTGTTCATGAATCAGATGGCTTAGTTTGTCATCTAATGTTCCCAATTGTGACTGAATATGCTCAATTTTGGCTTTTGCAATTGGTTCATGACGATTGGGGTGTTCCCAAGCATATTGATTTTCCAACTCTTGTTTTAACTTCATGAGCTCAATGATTTCAAATTCAATGGGTTGGGCTTTTTGTTGACGCTTAATTTCGTCACCTAATTCTTCGACGACAAGTGCTGTTCGCCAGTTACAATCTTTCTTCAATCGGACAATATCACCATAAATATGGTCACCAATATAAAGAATTTCATCACCTTGAAGGTTAAGATCTTGAGTTAAGGTACGTGCATTTCCACCTTGATAAATTCCAGGAACCACTGGACCTTCATGATTGGTCATGCATCCGGTTTCTTCATGCACTTTTAAAAATCGCAAGTTATCATAGAAGAATCGCGGTTTATTTGCCAAAGTAATAATATACGGAAATATATCTTCTAATTTTTGATGCGGTTTTAAAAAAGGGATAATCGTTAATGCTAATAATTTTTTGGTGTAATTGTAATCAGAATTGGTCAAAATAAAAAATTGTTTTCCGTACTCGGTAAATCGCTGTAATCCTTCGGCAACTTCAGGACAAATTTGAATGTATTCTTCATGGTGTTCTAAAATATAAGCTTTCATCTCGCCTTTCGCATGGACTCTATCGACCGCCTCAATCACATCAAGCGCAATTTGCCGATAGGTTGGAAAATCATCGGGAAACTGTTCTTTTAAATCGATGATTTGCCCATATAGTACACAAAATGCAATTGAGAATGCTGTATCCACAGCCATGTAATTGGAGTCATTTAAATCAACATAAGTGCTTCGATAAAAATCTTTTTGTTCCTTATGGTTCATCAAATGCGTGCCATGTCGACATTGTTTAATGAGTCCATAACGACTTAATTTTAAAATATTGCCGTTTTGACTATCAATTACCAATCCACGAATAGCATCATTAAAACTGAATTTAAGTTTAAGGATGCTAGGTGGATAATCATGATTTTGCAAAAGCTCTTTGACGGCAAAATCGTATACAAGGCTTTCAAATTTTTCTGAGTGATAACGGACCAGTGTATGATCCATATCTAAGCCAATCATTTTAATTTTTTTTAGATTTAATGTGCGGTTACAATAAATTGGGAATTTCATATATTTTTCTTACATCCGTATAATCAAGCTATTATATTGCCGAATCTGATGCAAAATAACAATAAACTTTCAAGAACTATCGATTAAATTTCAGTTGCGATTTTAAGAATATCAAAACGAACCTAGAGGTTCGTTTTGATAGGTAAATATTATAGTGCTTTGATGGTCTCAAAATGCTCAATACGTTTTTCAAGAAGCGCTTTGGATTGGGCAAGTTTTTCTTCTTCCTTCGCAACAACAGCAGGAGGGGCCTTATCTCTAAAGGTTGGTAAACCTAATTTTTTCTCACAAACATCAATTTCTTGTTGAATCTTAGAAATTTCTTTTTGTAGTCGAGCCATTTCAGCATCTTTATCAATTAACCCACTCATGGGAATAAAGAACTCCCATTCATCGACGACAGCAGTTGCACTGACAGGAACGTCTTCTTGGGGCGCTAAAATCTTAATCGATAGGAGTTTGGCCAATTGCATCAATAACGATTGGTTGGTTATTAGTCGTTCTTCAGATTGATGATTTGGAACTTTGATTAATAGTGGAATGCGTTTGCCAGGATTCACACTCATCTCACTACGAATGGTTCGAATACTCTGAATAATATTCTGTAACCATTGCATTTCAGTATCGGCTTTATAATCAACATCTGCATTATTGATTTGAGGATATTGGCTCCACATTAAACACTCAGAGGTATCGCCTGCAAGGCGTCCTACTTTTTCCCAAATCTCTTCGGTAATGAATGGAATTACAGGATGCAAAAGTTTTAAGATTTGATCTAACACTTGAATCAAAGTTTTACGGGTTGCACGTTTGCTGGAGGGAAGTGAGTTTTCATCGTAAAGCGTTGTTTTTGCAAGCTCAAGATACCAATCACAATAATGATGCCAAACAAAGTCATGTAAAAGTTGTGCTAACAAATCAAAACGATAGTTTTCTAAATGTTGTCGTGCTTGAACAATCACTTTTTGTAATTGCGATGTAATCCACCGTTCTGATAGACCATATTGGAAAGCGCCATCATCGAAATCTTGCATATGTTCTTCGGTATTTTGCAATACAAAACGTGTGGCATTCCAAAGTTTATTGCAGAAATGATGATAGCCCTCGACACGCGCCATATCAAATTTAATGGTTCGCGATTGCGATGCTAGCGCACAGAATGTGAATCGAAGCGCATCAGTACCATAAGCCGGAATTCCCTCAGGGAACTGTTTTTCTGTTGCTTTGGCAATGCTATCTTTTGCAGATTGGATGACCAAATGTTTGGTGCGCTTTTCTAATAAATCAGGCAAAGAAATGCCGTTGATGATATCCAAAGGATCTAACACATTTCCTTTGGATTTTGACATTTTTTTACCTTCATGATCACAGACCAACCCTGTAATCACAATTTTCTTAAACGGAATTTGCCCAACAAACTTCATGCCAAACATAATCATTCGCGCGACCCAGAAAAAGATAATATCAAATCCAGTGAAAAGCACGGTGGTGGGATAAAAATCTTTTAATTCAGCGGTTTTTTCTGGCCAACCTAATGTGGAGAAAGGCCATAATGCAGATGAAAACCAAGTATCTAAAACATCTTCATCTTGTTTTAAGCTCACGTTATCGTCTAATTTATGCTTCATGCGAACATCTTGTTCACTTAATCCGACATAAACATGTCCCATGTTGTCATACCAGGCTGGAATGCGGTGTCCCCACCATAGTTGACGACTGATACACCAGTCTTCAATGTTTTCCATCCAGTGGAAATAAGTTTTGGACCAGTTTTCTGGTAAAAACTCAATCGAACCATTTTTGACCGCTTCAATCGCGGGTTTCGCGAGTGTTGCAGTTTTAACATACCATTGATCAGTGAGTAAGGGTTCAATAACTGTATTGGATTTTTCACCACGGGGCACAGCAAGCACATGAGGTACAATTTTTTCCAGAGCACCCGTTTCTTGTAAATCTTTAACGATTTGTTCACGAGCAACAAATCTATCCATGCCTTGATATTTTGAAGGCACATGTTTATTTAAACAGGCTTTTTTGGTGAAGATATTGATCATGGGCAATTGATGACGTTTGCCAATTTCATAATCGTTAAAATCATGTGCGGGCGTGATTTTGACACAGCCACTACCAAATTCTGGGTCAACGTGTGTGTCTGCAACAATGGGAATGGTTCGGTCGCATAAAGGGAGGTGAACGTGTCGTCCAATGAGATATTTATAACGGACATCATCGGGATGAACCGCAACCCCAGTGTCACCCAACATAGTTTCAGGACGAGTCGTCGCAACAACCAAGACCTCATCGCTATCCACAACGGGGTATTTAATATGCCACATGGAGCCTTGTTCTTCTTCAGAGAGAACTTCCAAATCTGAAATCGCTGTTCCTAATTTAGGATCCCAGTTGACCAGACGATTGCCACGATAAATTAAACCTTCTTCGTAAAGTTGGATAAACACGCGTTGTACAGCGGCCGATAGGCCTTCATCGAGTGTAAAACGCTCACGTCGCCAGTCGACAGATGTTCCCAAAGCACGCATCTGTTGTGTAATTATGCCCCCAGAGGTTTCTTTCCATTTCCATGCGTATTCTAAAAATTCTTTACGAGACAAATCTTTTTTGGAAATCCCTTCCCGTTGCAGTTGTCCTTCCACAATCAATTGGGTCGCAATTCCCGCATGGTCCGTTCCTGGCTGCCATAAGGTTTTGGCACCATTCATGCGTTGATATCGAGTGGTAATGTCAATCAATGTATGTTGAAATCCATGCCCCATGTGTAGGGTGCCAGTTACATTGGGCGGCGGCAGCATGACACAAAATGGTGTGCCTTGACCACGTGGACCATATTGGTATTCATGTTCCCAGGCTTCAGCCCATTTTTTTTCAATGTTGTTAGGACAATAATTTTTTTCCATTTCTGTCTGTCGCCTCATTTTTTGAATGATGCAAATATATCATTGAGTTTGAATATTTGCATCAATTTTAGCCGAAAATTTATTTTCCAATCGAGGAAAATGGACTTGCTACGGCCGTTGGATGGTTATCAATAAATACAAAGGCGGATTGGGGTCTTATTGCTTTTGGGGCAACCAAAACCGTTGTTGACGTTTGCAACAATAATCGATGACGTTCCATGCGTTCGATGAATGATTGAGGAGATAATTGTAGGGAATTGGCAAGAAGTCGAATTTTTTCATGTTTTGCTGTTTCGAAGACATGTTTTAAAGCTTGTCGTTGTTCATCCAAATCACATCGCTGAGTAGCATAAAAACTGCAGTCGCTTTCTAATCGATATTCCTCATCACAATTGGATATTAAATCGGTCAGTTCAGTTTGCATTTGACAGACTTCTAAACTATTAATGTGGTATCTTTGAGATTTTTCTAGTTCATAAGCCAAGTTAAAGATTTCAGTGTATTCTGGCAGATTAACAATGAAATCAATATTTTCTTCAAATGCTTGCTCTGCTTCTTTTAATTTTTTCTTATAGATTGCTAGGGTTTGTGACATGATATTTTGATAGCAATCATAGATGCTCATATGCAGAGGCAGCACATCAGGGACTATGATATCTTGGTAATCAAGCGAACTTGATTCAGTAGCAGAAGCAACGCTAGTAGAAAGAGATGCTGATATTGTAGATGCTGGTTCTTCTAAAACAGGTACCGAATAAAGCTCGAAGGTTTGATGGTGTGTACTTGGAAATTGCGTGGCTAATAATGTTTTAAAAATAGCTTGATGATTTTCAAATGCATCGGGAATCGAACACCATTTGTGATATAAAGCCATTTGATACATCAGCTCATGGTAATCAGGATTGGCTATGCCTTGTCCCTTTATAGGTTCCGGCGTATAGGGATTTGATTTGAATCCTTTTAATGATTGGTGCTGTATCAGTTGTAAGTACATGTTTTCAGGCATTAATTCAGGAGCGGCGGCGTAAAAGTCTCGTAAGCCTTCAAGAATATCCAACCGATCGTCATAAAATTGCATTAAAATGGGTGCAGTATCCAAGTGTTTGGCAAAATGATGCATGTGCGTATAAATAATGGTCACTTTAGAGCAGTCTGCAATTTCTTTGTTGGATGCATGGGATAAAACGTTAATGCTTTCGTCATGTTGATTACGTACAAAAAACTCATGCGTATTGTCTTGAATGCAAGCAATTTTAGATGAAGGCCAGGTAAAAATATCTTTCATGGCTTTAAAAGTTGAACCGGTCTCAAAATGATTGTAGATATCATTCATCAGTAGGGGGCAAAAATGTACGTTTGGGGTGCGTTCAAGGCCTAGTTTTGAAATACGTCGATGTAACTGAGCTAAAAACTCGTCGTATAGAATGCTGCATGATATAAACCGAGGCGATACTGAGTTGCGCTGCGCATTGCCCACATCGAGCATGGCTGTTTGTCGAAGGGAGCCAATGATCAAATAAATGGATTCAATGGAGGGGTTGTCCTGACAAGTCTTTTTAACATGATTGATAATTTCTTGTTGGCTAAACGGTCTATCTGAACAACCATCAAAATCGAGAGAAAGAATTAAGTATTTTGGATTCATAATGTTAAAACGCAATCAATAAAACTCATTAATTGCGCAAACATACCATAATTTAATCCGTTTTTACAGGTAATATTTTCTTTTTTTGTGCAGATTGATGGCGCTCAGTGAGCTCAACATCAATATACCGATCGGTTGTTGCACTTGATGCATGTCCAGCATCATCACGAACGTGCTCTCGAGGACGAATTTTGACATCTTCAGAGATGCTGGTATGGCGTAACCAGTGTACCGTTGCAGCCGCCAATTGATCGGCATCTTCAAATTGCTTTTCTTGTCGCAAACGTTGTGCTGCTAAATCAAAACAGGTTTGAATCAATCGACGAATGGTCACGGTATCTGATATGGGGCCATGACCTTTGATACGAGGAATTAGATATTGATTCTCGCCTGGGGAGGGTAAGGGAGGAAGGCCCAAAAATATTCGCCAGCGCTTCAGACTTTCTAGAACCATATCACTGACAGCAATTTGTCGACGTTTGTTGCCCTTTCCAACAGTTGTAAACCACCAATTGCCGTAGTGATCTTTTGAAAAATCATTCATGGTTGGAATCCATCGCGGGCTTGCCGTTAATTCCGAAATACGAAGATACATGCCATACATGCCATGAAGAATAAATCGAGTTCGCTCATGTTTATCTGGTTCTTTTTGGGCTAAAAGCTCAACAGTATCAAGAACGGTTTGCCACTGAAGTAAACTTAAACGACGAATTGGGGCGGCTTGTTGGTTTTTTTGAATGAATTTACTTTTCTGACGCATTAATGCAACCGGATTGATATCGATGTATTCATCGGAAATCAAATAGTTAAAGTAGGTGCTTAAGATAGCAAATATTTCTTGAATGGCACCTTGGGATAAGGCAAATG
>DDPL01000052.1 GCA_002342175.1 Legionellales bacterium UBA2469
TTTATTTTTTGGGAGGATTACCTTATCTTTTATGCGCCATCATTATACTTATAAAAGCATTGCAGCCAGCCTATTTATTACCGGAATTGTGCTTTGTATTTTAAATGAAGTTAAAAGAAATCCTGCACTTATCATCCCAGGTATATTCTGTACCCTGATGGGCGGGATTAGTGGTATCGCTTTGCAATGTTATAAACCTGAAGAATCTATCAAAGGATATCGCGTTTAAGGTTTCTTGGACAATTGAAGTTGTTCACTGTCATAACCACAGTTATCGAGTAAACGCAGCAGATTCTCGCCATGGACGGTTTTCTCTGCTAAAGGACAATAGATATCTAAATAGCTTTTTAGGATATAAAGATAATCCGGATGCAAAATGGTTTTTAGAATTTTCTCAGCGCGCTCCGTATCTTTACCCATATGCGAATCTAAATTTTGAAACAATACTGCAGCAAGCATTGACGTCATACTCGCTTTCCTGACTTTATTCGCTGATTGATAGGCATCGATAATGTCTTCAAGTGCTCTATCTTGATCCCAGTTCAACCAGTCTTGATAAAGTGCAACCGTATGGCGGGGTTCTAAGTTCTCATAAGGATAAACGGATAACATCCAATGTCCGACCGCAATACACGCCTCCATATTGGCCCAAGAACAATTTCCGACAACTTGCGCATCCATTGGAAAAGAATGTATTTTCTTTAATCCCAAAATCTGATTAATACCATGATGAAAAAACTCTCTTGGTTGTTTTTTAAAAAGGAACGCATCAAGAAATTCAGCGTTGATTCGGTTTCGCTTGCCGATTTCGTAAATGTTCACACTTCCCTCTTTAAGACTGTTTTCACCCCTATCAATTTTTGCCAACCAATCCTGATAAAGAATAAAACCCATGGCATGGCCTCGACTTGCCGCTGGCAAAATTAAAAAATGCTCATTTTCTATCGATTTAAGTTCTTCATGAAACCGTCGTTGACGTGTTACTTGTCGTTGCCAACTTAAAATTTTTTGTGCCAGTTCAAAACCATGGGACACTTGTTTTAACAATGGATATTCATCACGCCATTTTCGTGCACTGAAACTATTCACAAATCGCGACATGGAGTTTTGAATCACAGCCACCGTAAATTCCAGAACAAATCCCTCATAATCAACTTCAATCATTTCTTTGGGGCTTGTCGCAACATCCACCGTTCCTTTGAGTGAAAATCGATGGCCCAATAATTTTGCAGAAATAAAATCTTGGGAAAAATTTAAATTTGCCCCATGCTTGATAAGTAATTGTTTTAACATGTTATTTTGGCGTAACAACGGATACACCAGAGAAGAAAATCCTTGTTTGGTGTACGCATTGGCGTCTGCACGATTTTCCAACAACAACTGCACCATTTCTAAATCTTCATTATCGACGGCCCATTGCAAAGCGGTTCGACCAGCGATATCTGGCTTATTCACATGCACACCTAAGTGCAATAATTCTTTGGCAATGTCGGAACGTCGAGCCAATACGGTTTCAATTAAAGGTGTAAAACCATATTCATCTAAATCATCCAAACTTTCCCCTGCACGCAAATAAGCAGAAAAATCCGGCACTTGTCCATAAAGAATATCATTGGCTAGCGTCATATTTAGAATCCATCAGGTTTTGGATTAAACTTTTTATTCGCTCCTGGTGCTAAGCCTAATCGAAGTTGTTTTTCCATTTCTTGTTCACGCTTGGCATTATCAAATTCTTTTCTGGCCGTTGAACTCAAATCGGGTTTAGGATTCACATTTGGATCAATGCCATCAAATCGTTGTGAATCTAATAAAGGATTTTCCATAAGGCTGCTTTGTTGCTCCAAGCCCATGTCCATCTCATTTCTTATCGTTTCATCATTAGAACGCTCATTGGCCAGAACTTTCACACCAAACTTTCGATGCCCAGCTTGTTCCATATCCCGCCGCATATTTTCCATGACTTTGGTTTCTTTTTTAAAACGAGTCGGCGGCTCTGTCGGTTTTCGACGCGTCATGTCTCTAAAGTTTTCAATAGGCGTCATGACGTTTGAGTGAACCCAGTCACTTACGGAATTCTTGTTTTCTGAGGCTTTATTCAAAACCTCATTAATTTTAGATAATGTCGGTCGAAAATCTTTTTTAACTACCATCTATCTCTTCCTGCAACACTCTATATATTTATTATACATCACAAATATTTTTGGTGCAGTATTTCAGCAATCTGTATGGCATTTGTTGCGGCACCTTTGCGTGTATTATCGGCAACCACCCATAAATTTAACCCCATGGGATGCGATATATCATTTCGAACTCTGCCAACAAAGACTTCATCATGCCCGGTTGCTTGCATCAAAGGCGTTGGATAAGATTTCTTTGCAGGCTCATCCATTAAACGTACACCTGGTGCATTTGCAAGCAATGCTTTTGCATCCTCAGCCGTTAATGGTTTTTCTAGCTCTACATGAATGGCCTCAGAGTGTCCATATAATACGGGTACACGAACAGCAGTTGGATTCACTAGAATGTCTTTATCATTAAAAATCTTTTGTGTTTCCCAGACCATCTTCATTTCTTCTTTGGTATAACCATTAGACTGAAACTCATCGATTTGAGGAATCACATTGAATGCGATTTGTTGTGGATAAATTTCTGGCGTTACAGGACGTCCATTGAGCAACTCGCTCATTTGACCGATGAGTTCTCGTATAGCTTTCTGTCCAGTTCCCGATACCGCTTGGTAAGTGGCCACATTAATGCGTTTAATACCTACCGCATCATAAATCGGTTTTAAAGCAACCAGCATTTGAATGGTTGAGCAATTGGGATTGGCGATAATGCCACGATTTTTATAATCCGCAATGGCCTCAGGATTTACTTCAGGCACCACTAATGGAATATCATCTTCATAGCGAAAATGAGCGGTATTATCGACAACAACACATCCTGCTGCAGCAGCTTTTAAAGCGTATTCTTTAGAAACGGCACTACCTGCTGAGAATAATGCAATATCAACACCAGTAAAATCGAATGTTGCCAAGTCTTCTACTTCCAATTCTTTGTAACCAAAGTGCACCAAATTACCAGCTGAGCGAGCACTTGCCAAAGGGATGAGTTCAGAAATCGGGAATTTTCGTTCATGCAGTACTTTAAGCATGGTATCACCAACTGCACCAGTTGCACCAACTACGGCAACTTTTCTTAATTTTGTCATTATTTTTTGCTCTCCGATTAAGGTAAATCTTCTGCATTGAGTAAAAAGATACCATGTCCGCCTCGTGTAAACTCCAGCCATACAAAAGGAAGCTCTGGATAAGTATCCATCATCGCTAAATCACTATTGCCAACTTCTACAATTAAAATTCCACCAGGTTTTAAGTGTTTTTTGGCATTTTTTAAAATATGATCAACCAAAGCCAACCCATTGTTTTCAGCTTCTAAAGCATGTTGAGGTTCATGTTGATATTCAGCTGGCAGGGTTTGCATTTCATCAAAACTGACATAGGGTGGATTGCTCACAATGACATCGTATTTTTCATGACTTAATGCTGTCAATCCATCCGAATGAATCAAACGCACTTGGTCTTCTAAATCCAAATCTTGGATATTTTGGGCTGCAACATCCAGGGCATCAAAATCGATATCAATGGCATCAACTTCTGCATCAGGGAATGCGTAAGCACAAGCTGCAGCGATACATCCACTTCCGGTACATAAATCCAATATTGACGATACGCGCTCGGGGTCAATCCATGGTTCAAAGTGTTGTTCAATGAGTTCGGCAATCGGTGAACGTGGGATCAATACGCGTTCATCGACATAAAAAGTCAATCCGCAGAAATTCGCTTCATGAATTAGATATGGAACCGGTACATTTTCTTCAATACGTTTAAAAAGTTGGGTTGCCAAAAAGTCGCGTTCTTTTTGTGTTAAACGCGCATCCCAATGGGTTTCTGGATAATCAAAGGGTAAATGCAACGAGCCTAATATTAAAGATTGAAAATCATCTTCAGGACAATCGGTCCCATGACCAAAAAAAACTTTTTTACCGACCACTTGTGTTAGAGCAAAACGATAGAAATCCAAAATGGAGTGTAAATCTTTGGCAGCAAGTAAATAATCTTCTAAATCTTGCAACAAAGGCATGCGGTTATGATACATATTCTTCAACAAAAAAATAAACTGATGATTATTTTATCGAACAGTTGCCTTGAATTCAAATAAAAGCCCCATTTAATCGCAAGAGCTAGAAATTAATAGGAAAAATATTAGGAAAAATATAAAGTTCGTTGACAATAATCATAAAGAATGTTTACTTAGATCGTTATTTTTATGACGATCTTCAACAACATAGATTTTTGGATATTTAATGAAAAAGTTAATAGCATACCTTTTACGATTTAAAGAAAAAATGCACCGCATAGAAGCACAACAATTTCAGATTATGCGTTACACAAAAGAGCTTTCTGATGACATCAAAATAAATCAAGGCATGATTTTATCTAAATTAAATCAGAATTTGACTTCAAAAAATATTCAAGATTATGAGTTTAAAGTTTTTTCACAATGGGGCGAAGATGGGATTATACAATTTCTAATAAATGCTATCGAAATTAAAAATAATACATTTATAGAATTTGGCGTTGAGCATTTTCATGAGTCAAATTGTCGTTTCCTAATGATGAAGGACAATTGGAATGGCTTTGTAATCGACGGGTCCGCACAAAATATCCAAAAACTAAAGGAATCTTCTTTTTTTTGGAAATATCACCTTGAAGCAACGCAAGCCTTTATTACAAAAGAAAATATTAATGATCTACTGCTAAAAAGTGGGTGTTGTAACTCCATGAAAATGT
>DDPL01000053.1 GCA_002342175.1 Legionellales bacterium UBA2469
ACTTAGAGCATGAAAGTTTGAAATTTTCATGCTCTAATATATATTTTTTAATTCAATATTTAGATCAACAAATATTTTACGACACTTCTATTGAGTTAAAACATACGACATTTCTAAAGAGTTTTAACATCTTACAGTTTGTGTTTTTTGTTTGTTTTTTTTGAGAAATAAGCTATATTTGAATAATGTACATTTATCAAATTCGGAACTTATTATATGGCACACGGTGGAAAAAGAGATGGCGCCGGTCGTCCAAAAGGCCGTAATCAATGGGGGGAGCCTACCCAACCTTTACGCATCCCCATTTCTCAAGTAGAAACCATCAAACGCTTTTTACAACAAGGTCATATTCAGTGCCCACTTTATAGCAGTCGTGTACAAGCCGGCTTCCCGTCGCCTGCCGATGATTATATTGAAGCTCATCTCGACTTAAATGAGCATTTGATAAAACATCCTGCAGCTACATTTTTTGTTAAAGCAGAAGGACAGTCCATGATTGGAGCGCATATCCAACCTGGCGATTTATTAGTTGTCGATAGAAGCATAACACCTGCACATGGCAAAATTGTGATTGCCGCAATTGATGGCGAGCTCACCGTTAAGCGACTGTATCAACAGTCTGGAAAAATCCAGCTTCTACCCGAAAATCCTGAGTATCCACCGATTGAAATCACCGAACACTGTGATTTAGTGATTTGGGGGGTCGTGACCCATGTTATTCATCAAACCAGTATCGAGAGTTAATGATGTTTGCAATTGTCGATTGCAATAATTTTTATGCCAGTTGTGAACGACTCTTTCGCCCTGATTTAAGAGAAAAACCCATTATTGTCTTATCCAATAATGATGGTTGCGTAATTGCACGCTCAAATGAGGCCAAAGCATTAGGTATTCAAATGGGGCAACCTTTTTTCCAAATTCAGAAAGCGTGTGAAAATAATCATGTGCACGTTTTCTCCTCTAACTATACACTTTATGGCGATTTATCTGCTCGTGTCATGCAAACCATTGAAGCGACTTGGCCACACCTTGAAATTTATTCGGTCGATGAGGCATTTTTAGACTTCAGCACGCTACCAAATGAACAACATGTCCCCTTTGCCCAACATCTACGTCAACTGATTGCACAACATATTGGGATACCGGTGTCAATTGGCATTGGTCCGACCAAAACACTTGCAAAGGCTGCAAATCGTTTGGCAAAAAAACAGGCCTGCAAACCTATCTTTACTTTAATGCCCGAAGATCCATGCTTAGCATTGATTGCTGTTGAAGACATTTGGGGGATTGGGCGACAATGGTCAAAAAAACTTAATGCCATTCATATTCAAACTGCAGCAGAACTTGCGAAACAATCCCCTCAATGGATTCGGCAACAGTTTAGTTTGCCCCTCATGCAGACAACTCTTGAGCTTCAAGGATTTCAGTGCCATGAATTAAATCCACCGCAATCACGAAAATCTATCATCGCCAGTAAAAGTTTTGGAAAATGCCAAACCGAATTATCGATGATTGCACAAGCCATTAGCCACCACTGTCGACGAGCAACTGAAAAACTTCGACAACAAAAAGGCAAAGTCTTGCGCATGAGTGTTTTTATTCGTACAAATCCCTTTCAAACCAAACGCCCTCAATATGCAAATCATTGCCAAATTCAATTTCCAAGTGGCACCGATGATATTCGTGTCATTACACAATACGCACGTTTCGCCCTGAAGCATATTTTTAAAAAAGGCTACCATTATCATAAAGTTGGCGTTGGTTTTGATGACATCGTTTATCACGAGCAAATCTCACTATTAGAAGCGCACTTCCCAGAAAATTCAGAAGGACTGATGCAAGTGATGGAAGCGATACAACACAAATTTGGACGACATAGCATCCACTTGGCAGCTGAAGGCACGCAAACACATGCTTGGCAAATGAAGTCTGAACAACGCTCACCTAAATACACCACAGCATGGCAAGACTTACCGATTGTTAAAATCACATAATGGCACAACTGCGTGAACGAAGCGTTTGATTATCTTCAGTTACTTGATATTTTTCTTTCGCTGGCGGATTAAAAAAATAAAATTTGGTATAAAGCTGCTGTCGAACATCTTGGAAATCCAACTGAAAATGATCGTATAATTTTTGCATATACAAGACTTTAAATACCTCTAAATCTAAGCATTCATTGAATGTAGCATCAATCAGAACATAATCAAGTTGAGATTCAATCCCCTCTTTTCCAATGGCCATTTCAAATGCTTTAAAAGCATTCTGATAACGTCGCCAGACATGGCAAAAATAAGGATGTTCAGGTTGATGTAATAAAATAAATTTTAAATGACAAGACAGATCTAAATAGGCAATATTTTCTTGCTCCATTATCTGATATAGTTTTTGATAAACCTGGATAACAGAACTTTCTAAATCAGCCACTACCGTTTGCAAATTCTGACTCATAACCACACCAAAATATATAACAATTTTAACAAAAATATCAAAAATAAACCATACAAGTCAATGTAAAATCCTTAGTTGTTGGAAAAAATTTGGAAACTGCTAAAATGATTTTATAATCAAATCACCCTTATTTTATTTCATGACTGCAACCACATATACTGCTGAACATATTGAGGTCTTAACCGGTTTAGAACCTGTTCAACGTCGTCCAGGAATGTATACCGATACAACTCGTCCAAACCATTTGCTCCAAGAAGTTATCGACAACAGTGTCGATGAGGCGTTGGTAGGACATGCCAAATGGATTCAAGTGACTTTACACGAAGATGGATCTTTAGAGGTCACAGATGACGGGCGAGGAATGCCAGTCGACTTACACCCCCAACTCCAAATTAGCGGTGTCGAAGTTATTCTAACTAAACTGCATGCAGGTGGAAAATTTTCCCAAAAAAATTACCAGTTCTCAGGTGGTTTGCATGGTGTAGGGGTTTCTGTGGTCAATGCACTTTCAAAACGCTTAGAAGTGACCATTCATCGTAATAAAAAAATTTATACCATGCAATTTGCGCATGGTCACAAACAAAGCGAATTACAGGAAGTCCCAGGGCCTGCAAGAAAAACAGGAACCAGTGTTCGATTTTGGCCAGAAGAAAAATATTTTGATCATCCCAATATTGCTCACAAACCTCTAGAACATTTATTAAGAGCGAAAGCAGTATTATGTCCTGGACTCACCATAACCCTTAAAGATCTCATTCAAAAAACAGAGCAACAATGGTGTTATCAAGAAGGTTTAGAGAACTACTTACAACAAAACGTACCGGGTACATTATTGCCCAACCCACCATTTTCTGGAGATTTGAAGACGCAAGACGGACA
>DDPL01000058.1:0-19845 GCA_002342175.1 Legionellales bacterium UBA2469
CGTTTTTTAGGGGGCTACTCCACCGGTCTATATGAATAAAGTTTGGGGTAAGTTGCTAAAATCTCCCTACAGGCTTTGAGCCTAAGGACGTCACCGGCATACTTATCCCTATCCAAGTGCTCTTGAATATTTAATCACATTAAGTGATAGGTATTAAGATAAAAAGACGCAAAAGCAGTGTACTACAATATTTGAATTTAATTAAAGCATAAAAATTGTCTCCAAGGCTTTTAAAAAAATCCAGACATGCTTCCCAAAAAGACTATTGGTTCAATGTATTCTGCAGCATCTGACCATTGCTTGAAAAATTATAAACTCAATTTTTCCATGGTTCCTCGAGCAATTAAAGTTGATTAATTTTTAACAGCTTTAAAACTTAAGAATGAATTGTCAATGGGAAAAAATTGACGATACCTGATATCTTATAACATTTCTAGAGATTCGATATTCTGATTTCATTATTGTACCTTTACGATTTTACCCTTAGAATAAAAAAAAATAAGAAATGGATAATACACATTGGTATACAAAGTTGGTTTAATTGGTGGAATTGCCAGTGGAAAAACGGCTGCCCTTCATTATTTTAAATCTCTTGGCATTGATACCTTCAGTGCTGATGAGGTTGCACGCCAATTAAAACTTAAAAATAGTCCTTGTTTTCAGAAAATCATTACCCATTGCGGGCCAAAATATCTTTTACCAAATGGCGAATTAAATCGTGACATGTTACGCCAGAAATTAATTCAAGAACCGGCTTTTAAAAATTGGTTAGAAGACTTATTGCATCCCCTCATTCAAGGTATTCTGAAGAAGAACATGAATGCAAGCCAAACACCCTACTGCATTGTTGAAATACCGCTTTTAAAAGATAAAGCGTCCTATGATTTAGATAGGGTTTTATATATCAAATCTTCACCACAAACCCAACAATCAAGACTCGCAAAACGCGGTTTATCCCACACACATATTCAAGGCATGCTAAAACTGCAAATTTCTGAACAAGAACGCGAAAAACTTGCAGATGATATTGTTATGAACAATGACACATTGGATACGTTACATCACCAAATTGATAGACTTCATCAATTTTATTTAGCCAATGGGTGAAAAAAACTTCATAATTTCTGTTTCGGTCCACTGCATACGGCCATCGCCAGAGGCTTCAATGGTCTGTCCAAACAGGTCATGTTTCTTTTGCTGTAACTCCAACATATATTCTTCGATGGTACCGGAAGCTATCAAATGATATTCAAAAACGGGTTGATCTTGACCAATACGATATATTCTATCCGTAGCTTGTGCACTCACGGCCGGATTCCACCAAGGCTCATAATGAATCACTGTATCGGCTTTGGTCAGATTAAGTCCCAAACCACCTGCTTTTAAACTCAATAGGAATATGGGCACCTCACCTTTCTGAAATTTATTCACCAAGACATCTCGACGTTGTGTTTTACCGGTAAGCATTTGATAGCCATAACCGCGTTCTTGTATGGCCAATTCGATTAAATCCAGCATTTTGGTAAACTGGGAAAAAATCAGCACACTACGACCTTCGGCCATTAGGTTATCCAACATATCCATGAGATTAATTAACTTTTCAGAATGAATATGTTGACCTTCCATTTGCCACTGATGGGGTATTAAGCGTGGATCACAACAAATTTGACGCAATTTTAATAATGCATCTAAAACCACCCAGCGTGATTGAACCAATCCCTTTTCAGCTAATGCATGTTGAACTTTATTAGCAAGCATGCCACGAACAGTTTCATACAGCTCTAATTGTTCACCTTCTAAAACAACTTTCTGAATCACTTTGGTTTTCTTCGGTAAATTGGTAATGACCTGCTGTTTGGTGCGTCGTAATAGAAATGGCTGAATTCTAGCCAACAGATGCGCTTGAATATCAGCCTGTCCATTGACTTCGATTGGGTTTTGATAATTTTTTCGGAATTGTGTGCGATTACCTAATAATTGAGGCACTGCAAAATCCATTAAACTCCATAATTCACCCAAATGGTTTTCCATCGGTGTTCCAGATAAACAAAATCGAGTCTTCGCTTTACATTTTTTCAAGGCATGAGATTTTTGACTTTGAAAGTTTTTTATCAATTGCGCTTCATCTAAAATAAGATGTGAAAATTGAAACTCAAAAAAATGTTCACGATATCGTTGAACCATGCCATAAGAAGTCACAATCACATCCGCTTGATGCCATAGACTAATGTCTTTATTTTTGCCATGAAAGAACTGAAATCTTAAATTTGGAGTGTAGGCATGGCATTCATCATGCCAGTTCATCAGTAAAGAGGTTGGAACGACGACTAAGGCGGGCGCTTGAAGTTCATGCATTTCCTTCGCCCCCATGAGATATGCTAAAAGTTGAACGGTTTTACCTAATCCCATATCATCTGCTAAAATTCCACCAAAACCTGAACGACGCAAGCCATGTAACCAACGAATACCCTCGAGTTGGTATTCGCGTAATTCGCCATGAAACCCTTTTGGCTGACACGCCGATAATTCCAATTGTTCGGGTTGCAAAAGCCAAGCCATATTTTTCCACGATTGTGATACATGCCAAATATTATGTTCATCGGCAATCTGCTGCGATAATGCCTGAAATTTTCTTAGCGATTCCCAATCATCATTGAGCATCATCATGGAATGACGCATTTTAATATTGGATTCAATAATCCGTTGTAAAAACCATTTAATGCGCCACCAAGCCACATTTAAGATTTTCCCTTGTGCGTTAACAATTTGAAAAATAGATTTTTCATCCTTAGCGAGTAAAGCATCGTAACTATAATTTTCTAGTAAATGAACCAAAATGTCAGCAATGTTCCAATGTTCATCTTGTTGATGAATCGACACTTGATACTCATAACCCGATTCGGTATCACCATTGAGTTCTGCATGCCATTCAGTGTTATGACTTTCCGATGGTTCGCGAGATAACCAAACAAATTGATAAGCTTTTAAAGGGGTTTTAGATGCTGGCGCATGAGCATCGAGCCAACTCATCATGCCAGCAATTAAGTGGACACAGGGCATCAATTGTCCACACAGGCACTTGTAATGTTGAGAAGCCCATTGTCTTAAATCACTATGCGCGGTAAAAATTTGACCTTGTTCGTCTTTAACTCGGGTCATGATTGAGCCATCACTCAATCGCACCATCAAAACATGCTCTTGAGAAACAAAACGTCGAGCTTTTGACAAAAGCGTCTTCATTGCAGCTGTGGTTTGCAACTGCATTAAAATTTTTTCAACCAATAACATAAAACCAATTTTCACTTTTGCCTAAAAGACCATAGGGTATTTTAGCGCATTTACATCAAAATAGAATCACCATTGCTTCACTTTAGAAAAATAATTTGACCAATTCATTCGCAATGAAGACAATAGAACCTATGCATGATTAAAAACCTAAAAACATGAACCATCCTCAGATTAAAATCTTATTGGCACAAATAAACCCTATCGTTGGTGCGATAACTGAAAACTGCCAAAAAATCATCCAAATCATTGAGCAAAATCATACTTGCTATGACCTCATTGTTTTTCCTGAATTAGCCGTTTGCGGTTATCCTCCAGAGGACTTATTCCTTCAGCCGGACTTTGTTACAGATATTTCAAATGCCATTAAAAAGATCGCAGGATTAACTATCCAGTGCCCTATTTTAATTGGTTGTGCACGCAAAGACCAAGGGTATATTTTTAATAGTGTGGCGTTGATTACCCAACATTCGATTCAATACTATGATAAACAAGCCCTTCCCAATTATGGAATTTTTGATGAAAAAAGATATTTTTCAAAAGGCAGCACGCCTTTTATAACATTTGAAATTCATCACCATCGGTTTGGCGTTTTGATATGCGAAGACATCTGGGATATGGAGACCAGAAATGCTTTCTTAAAAAATAAGGTCGATACCGTAATAAGCATCAATGCATCACCATATCAACAAAACAAGCATGCTCAGCGCCTCGATGTTGTTCAAAAATTTAGCAACCATCATATCAATGTGTTGTATCTTAATCTGGTCGGCGCACAAGATGAATTAATTTTTGATGGTCATTCAATGGCTGTGAATCAACAAGGACAAATCTGTGCAAGTGCAACATGTTTTGAAGAGTCCATGTTTGAAGTCAGCATCCAGAACCATCAACTCAGTGGTCCAAGTACACCTAAGCTTTCAGCAATTGCTGAATTATACCAAGCTTTGCGTTGTGCTCTGCGGAATTTTATTCAAAAAAATGGTTTTAAAAAAGTTGTATTAGGTCTTTCCGGTGGTATTGATTCAGCAGTCACCCTCGCCCTTGCTGTTGATGCAATCGGCGCAGAAAACGTGCATGTTCTTCTCATGCCATCTCCTTATACTGCACAAATGAGTATTGATGATGCCATTGAACAAGCCAACATATTAAAAGTCAGTTATGACATTATTCCTATCGCCGCACTGTTTCAACAGTTTCAGAGTGATTTAAAGTCGACGTTAAGCAACTTAACCCAACAAAACCTTCAAGCCCGAATTCGAGGCATGCTACTGATGAGTTATTCCAATCAACACCATGCATTATTGCTTTCAACCAGCAATAAAAGTGAAGCCGCGGTGGGTTATTGTACCCTGTATGGAGATATGTGTGGCGGTTACGCGGTTTTAAAAGATGTTTATAAAATGGAAGTTTATGCGCTCGCTCACCACATCAATGAAAATCACGCCATTATCCCTAAACGTGTCATTGATCGGGCGCCAAGTGCGGAACTCGCGCCCAATCAAACCGATCAAGATGATTTACCACCATATGCAATTCTCGATGATCTACTCAAAGATATTATTGAACATCGATTATCCACATCGGACTTACAGCAAAAAGGTTATGCGCATGAATTGATTGAAAAAATTTATACAAAAATAAAGCTCAGTGAATTTAAACGATTTCAAGCATCACCGGGTGCCAAAGTCTCACAAACAGCATTCGGTCGAGATTGGCGATTTCCAATTACCAATCGATGGAAATTTTAAAAAGATTTTGAATTGAGTCTTGAAAATATATATCAAACGTATAACATGAATTGTACTCTTTTAAAGGTTGAGAATATGCAAATAAATTTCCGCTTTCTTACACTTGGACTGCTTAGCTGTTTTTCTGCATATTCTGCAATGCCTATTGATGGATTATATTCAACCGCATTTGGTGGTTTGTCTTTGGTAACCCCCAATATCGATGTATCTTATAAAAATGTTTATCTGAATCAAAGTAAATACAATTCTGGTTTTGATGCAGGTGGTGCATTGGGTTACAAATCAGCCATTTGGCGTTACGAAGTTGAAGTCACTTATTTTGACGCCACTATCAATCAAATTGCGGTCGACAGGGTTGTTGATAAATCGCCTCAAGGTTATAACGATGGCGTCTTGGGTTTTTTAAATATTTTATTAGACATCCCCGTTTCAGCAACGAACTTAATCCAGCCTTACATTGGTGCTGGTATAGGATATGCATGGATACAAAATGATGTGACCAATACCATCAATACGCTGCAATTTAATCCCAATAATTATGCGCTGGCATATCAGGCAACTGCCGGACTTATCTATAATTTTGCAGAGAACTGGTCTATGAGTGCATCTTATCATTTTATGTCAACAACCCATATTAATACCTTAGGCAGTAACTTTCAAACAAGTCTTGTGAATGGTGGGCTTACCTATCGTTTTGATGAATGTGAATACAAATAGGATTTAAAAAAATGCAAAAAAAAGGAATTTTATCGTTGCTGTGTTTGAATCTCTTTACCCTCTCAACGGGTTTTGCACTCTCCCCAAATAACGGAGTTTATGGTGGTTTAAATCTTGGTGCTTCTTACGTGCCGGGACTTTCTGCTACTTTTTTATCTCCTTTCATTCAAAATCAATTGGCAACTAATGGTCCCTACGCTTCCTACTTTGAACAAAATGGTATAACAAGTACCGTTGATGCACAATTAAATTATAGTAATTTTGGCCAAATTGGTGGTCAATTAGGGTACCGCTGGGATCAATTCCGTCTAGAATTAGAGTATTTTTACAACCAAACCGACTACGCTTCAATTCAAGTCAATAATAAAACAATTTTATCGACAAACACTTCAAGTCAAGCATATTTCTCAGGTGCTACCACCACCAATGCAGGATTCGTGAACTTTTTGGTCGATATGCTCCCACCCCTTTATGTCGATTCAAGCTTTGCACCATTTATCGGTGTTGGTGTTGGATATGCCTACTTAAAAAATGATCCAACTTTTTATTTATCCCAACAAAATGTGAATAGTTACGAGTACAATAAAACACGTTCAAAGTATGCCGGACAAGTGATGGTTGGTGCCTTATGGTTTATGGATGATTTTAGTTATTTTGGCTTGGATTTTAGATATTTTAGTACCGGCCAATTATCGGGCAATTTACCCAACCAACAAGAAATTAATATTTATTATCAGATATTATCCATCAACTTAACCTATAATGCCTCTTTTGAATTAGGTTAATTAAATAATGAAAATATGGCCTTCTCTCCTTGCTGCAAATTTACTTCATCTTGAAGTTGATATTCATCAACTACAAACCCATGGCATCCATCAACTTCATCTTGATATTATGGATAATCATTATGTTCCCAATTTAAGTTTTGGGCCTGCATTTTGTGAAGCCATTCATCAACGGTTTCCAAAAATAGACATCGATGTTCATCTCATGATTGAACCTGTTGATCCTATGATCTCTATTTTTGCGTCCTCAGGGGCAAAACGCATTGCCATTCATCCACAAACCACACGGCACCTCAACTATAGTTTAAATTTAATTCGAGAACACAGTTGTCTTTCAGGCATCGCCCTCAACCCTGGCGATGATCTTCAAGTGATTCATTTCTGCCAGCATCAACTTGATTATGTTTTAATCATGACCGTCAATCCCGGTTTTGGTGGCCAAAAACTCCTACCCGATGTGATTGAGAAAATTAGCATCCTTAAAAAACAATATCCAACGTTACCAATCATGGTCGATGGTGGGGTTAGTCTTCAAAATATCTCCATTCTTAAAAACGCCGGGGTTGAAGACTTTGTGATTGGCTCATCTTTGTTTCAAGCAAAAAATTTTCCCCAAAGCATTTCTGATTTTTTAAATTTGGTTGGTACACATGTTAAATAAATTGAGTAAAAGTATTCTGCTATGTTCTTTAAGCGCTTTATCATTTGCCAATATGGCTTATGTCAAAAAATTCAATGAATACCGTTATTGGACAGGTCATTTTCCGCAGTACGATAATAGTGAGATGGCTGCATTTATTAAAGAATCAACACCGCTCACCAACCGCTTACGTGATCAGTGGATGTCAGTACTTGCCCGCAAACAAAAATGGGGCTTGATTCATCAATATTATCAACCTACCAAAAATGTAGCTGTTCAATGTTATGGTGCAGAAGCATATTGGCAATCCCATGACGTTCAAAAAGCAATACAGATTGCAACACCCATTTGGTTAACTAGTCATCCACTTCCAAAGTCTTGCGATGCAATATTTAAACATCTCAATCAACATCCTAAATGGCACCAAACTTACTGGAAAAAACGTATTTTACTTGCTTTGGATGACAAACAACTTCTGCTTGCAAGACAACTTTTAAACCACGGTAATTCGAGTGATCGTGCAGCAGCGGATGCATTATGGCGCATCCATAACCAACCAGAACTCATCACCAAAATTCATCATGGCCCCTGGCATGGTGAAGAGGTTTTATATAGCCTTAAACGCATGATTCAACTCAAACGAAATCATACGGAAAAGTATTATCATCTGGCACTACAAAATGGCTGGCTAAATCACGACCAAAGACAACGTTTTATCGCACAATATGCCTTATATCAACTCATGAACAATCTTCCGACTGCTATTAATTGGTTTACCCAAATTGAAGGTTCTTACCGCAATCAAACCGTCAATGATTGGTTGATGCGTTATTCAATTTTCCATCACAAATGGTCAACAGTTATCGATGCAATTAACCACTATCCAAAGCCATGGGCGCCAGAACAACTCTATTGGCAAGCCCAGGCCAAAATGCATTTAAACCAACAAGAACAATCAAAAACTATACTCAAAAAAATTGCCAAAGAAAGAAATTATTACGGATTTTTAGCAAGCCATGATTTACATCTTTCTCCTTCATTCGAAGAGCGAACGCCCTATCCAACAAGTTATTTACCTAAAGAGTATTCGCCCATTCTTCATGACATTGAAAATGAGTATCGACGCGGCCATAAAGAAAGTGCCGCAATCCTCTTGAATGACTTTATTTTGGAATTACCCACCCCTCAAAAATCGGCGTTAGTGAATTGGGTCGCCAATCAATTAAATTGGTCAAACCAAGCGATTATGTTGAGCAACCAACCTGATTTAATGAATCAAGTCAGTATACGTTTTCCAGTGAAGTACTATGGTGTTGTTCAACAACGTGCAAAACATCTAAATCTTGATCCTGCTTATATCTATGCCATTATTCGTCAAGAAAGTGCCTTTCATCCTGAAATTAAATCATCTGTCGGCGCAAGAGGCCTTATGCAAATGATGCCGCGCACCGCAAAACATATTAGTCGTCACTATCGAATTCCCTATCAGCATGAAAAACAATTGTATATGCCACAAAAAAATATCGAGTTAGGAACCATCTACCTTTCACACTTGGCCAAAATATTTGAAAAACATCCGGTATTAATGGCAGCAGCCTATAATGCAGGCCCTCAATCAGTTCATCGTTGGATTCGTCAAAATCCAACCCCTGATATGACGGTATGGATTGAGACCTTACCCTTCAAAGAGACAAGAAATTACGTTAAAAATATTGTCGCGTTTCAAACCATCTACCAACATCGTTTACACGAACCAATTCTTTTTAAACAAACCATGGAGACCATACCAAACTATCAAAAATATGAGACCTCCAATCTTTAACTACTGGCCATTTGCTTCATTACCCAGCGGAGTTGATGTTCTTTGTGCTTTGAAAGTTGATCACAAAATACAATAAAATGTTTTTTCTTTTGTGTTGCATATTCTTCACCATACATGATGAAGCCAAAAGGTACGGCCTTGAGCCATTGAAGGTTTTTTAAATGATGGTTCCCGACTTCCCAATGACCGCCATGAAATCGAATCGTTGAGAAAACATGATGGTTGGCGACATTCAAATACCCAAGGGTTGCAAACGCGATAATGACTAAAGCAGCAATCTCGTAGCCATTTGAAGCATAGGTAAAAGCAACAAATAAAAAGAATCCCCACAACACTCTACATAAACGTTTGTAGAGCACTGAAGGGATTAAATGCCATGAATAATGAGTATCGGTCATATTCCTTTATTTTTTATATTTCTTTTTGATAAATTTCTTTAGACGTTTGCGCTTATCCATTTGCCGTTGGGTTAATTTATTCTTCTTGCCTGCAAATGGGTTTTCACCACTTTTAAAAATTAATTCAAGGGGAGTTCCAGTCAGGTTCAGGGCATCCAAGAAATAGTTCTTTAAGAAACGACGATAGCTATCTGGCAACGCCTCCACTTGATTGCCATGAATGACAACGATTGGAGGCTGAACACCACCCATGTGTGCAAAACGCATTTTGACACGTCTGCCATTAACTAAAGGTGGCTGATGACTATCGACAGCTTGTTGCAATATCTTGGTCAAAAATGAGGTTGCATGAGAGGCACTCGAAGCCTTATAGGCTTCTTGTATATCCGTCCATAACTGACGCATTCCAAAGCCTTTTAAAGCTGAAATAAAGCGAATTTGATAATAATCTTGGAATGGCATACGCAATTCAATTTTTTGCTTGATAAACTTTTTATCATCATCAGTCAGAACATCACATTTGTTAAATGCAATCACCAAGGCTTTACCAGCTTGTACCACGTAGTCAATCAAATGCATGTCTTGATCAGTAATGGGTTCTTGTCCGTTGATGAGAATTAAACAAACATCTGATGCATCGACTGCTTGTAAGGTTTTAATCACTGAGAACTTCTCAATCTTCTCTGAAACCCGTGCACGACGACGAATACCTGCCGTATCCATAAATATGTAAGGCTGACCATATAATTCTACAGGAATTTCAATGGTATCACGAGTTGTTCCAGGCATATCATAGACAACAACTCTTTCTTCACCAACCAAACGATTGATAAATGTCGATTTGCCAACATTCGGTCGACCAATCACGGCCACTTTAATTGGTAATTTTGAGTCTGAATTAAAAATAAAATCTGGTCGCTCACTCTCCATCGGCCATTCAGCGGTGACTTCATCTAAAATATCTGCAATGCCACGTTGATGGGCTGCTGAAACACAGTGTACATTTTTAAAACCTAATGCTTGGAATTCACTTGAAACAATCGATTGTTGTTGTGACTCCGATTTATTGACCAATAAGTACAATGGTTTGGTGAGTTTTCGGAGCTCATTTGCAATATCGATATCGACAGGAGTTAACCCGGCTCGACCATCGACCACAAAAAAAATCACATCGGCTTCAGTCAACGCAAGTTGAGCTTGTTGTGACGCCAATACATCGATATCTTCATCGCTTTCACCCAATCCACAGGTATCAACCACCATAAATGGTTTATGTTGATACAAGGCTTTGCCATATTGGCGATCTCTAGTCACACCTGGAAAGTCAGCAACCAATGCGGCTTTCGTACGAGTGATACAGTTAAATAACGTTGATTTGCCGACATTCGGTCGGCCTACAATTGCGATAACAGGTAACATCTTAGTTTCTCAATAATAATCGGTGCAATTGTCCATTACTGGTGGTTACCCAACAACTGTCATGTTTGACAACTGGTGCGGAGGTGGCCGCACTTGGCAACTGAATTTGTCCCTTGAATTCACCGGTATTCGGATCAATCCCATGCATCACGCCAAGGCGATCTGCAACCCATATTTGATGATGCCAGAAAACGGGTGCTGATAATCCTCTAGCCTTCAAACCTTTTTGCTTCCAAAGAACTTGTCCTGTGTTTTTTTCAAAAGCCCAAATCACATCATGGCTGTCGACCATGATCATATACTGTCCGTCAATAGCCAAATCATGATACGTTGAAGCGCGTCGATGCCATTTGAATTGCGAGTTTCGAATAGAATAGACACCTACTTCACCTTGATATGTGGCAATATATAAATCATCCCCATCAATAATAGGGTTGGTATCAATATCTACTAAACTTTCAATCTCACTTGCCCCGATTGGGAATGCAATATGCTGTTGAAATAAGACGTGTCCATTGGACCGTTCAAGCCCTACAAGCGCCCCATCGGAAAAACCAGCAAAGACCATATTTTGATAAATCACTGGCGAGGAACTGGCTTTTAAAATAATCTCAGGAGAGCCCCTTTCATATGTCCAATCGATATGGCCTGTTCTTAAATTAATTCGATACAAATGTCCATTAATCGTTTTAACATATAAAGTATTATGCTGAACCAATGGTTTTGCAATTGAATCATTGCTTAATAGAATTCGATATTTGATAGCACCGTTTGCTTTATCCAATATATAGATAGCAGAGTCATCACCACATAATATGACATAAGTATCACTTAAAACAGGGCCTGACAGCAAGGGCGTTTTTAATTTAATTTGCCACAAAACTTGTCCAGTTTTGGCGTACGCTGCAGTGACCGAACCATCATTCGTCGCAACAAACAATTTATCATTATCGATGGCGGGTTGAAGGTCGGGGGTTAAAATCCCCTTTTTAAAAGATCCGACATCCCTAGACCAATCTATTTTTATTTCTTTTTGATGTGTAACCTTTGGCAATGGGCTAGGTGCTGGGGTATTATCTTTTCCCAAGGTATAATCATCAATATAATTACAACTAGATAAACCCAATACAAATAATATAACTGATGCTTTTAATACGAACTTTAAATTATCCATTTTTCTTCTTGTCTGTATTGCTTGTTAATTGGCGATGTTGTGCATCGATAGCCGATAAATCATTGCTTTTCATTTCTAAAAATAAATTACCAACGCCGTAATCTTGTACTTCTGTTAAGGCTTTACGATAGTATTCGACGGCTTTATCAAACTGATTCATCGAGGTGTAAATATCACCTTTTAATTCATCGACCAACGGCAAATAAGCTTTAGAATTCATTCCCTTTAGAATACTTAGGGCCTTTTTATATTTTTGATCTACTAGCCATAAACGAGCTAAACGAATTTTTGCAACATCAGCTATTTCTGATGTTTTACTATTTTCAGCAACCCATGTCAGTTGTTTTAATGCTTCTTTAAAATCATTATTAGATACGGCAACTTTTGCTAAGGTTAAACGAGCAGCATCTGCATAAATGGATGAAGGATAATTCTTGACCAAATTAATTGCGTAACGCTTAATCAACTTCGGTTGATGATTTGAAGTCGCTAACATCATTTGTTCGTAAATATTTGATGCTTGTTGAAGATTTTTCTCTTGGTGCCAGCTCCAATATTTCATTCCTGAGGCACTTAACAATACCAAAGAAAAAATAATGAGAACTATTCCATTATATTTCTGCCACCATCTCTTTACCGCAATCCATTGTTCATGTTCATTTAAATAGATATTTATCATTGCATTATTTCCCTTGTTGCTGCTGCAACCAAGATACAACCTCTTTTTCTCGGATACAAATTTGTTTTTCTTGTTGATAATCTGTTCTCAACATTTTAACCGAAACTTGTTGATTGTTCAGTTCATCAATTCCTAACACCAATGCAAAAGCCGCACCACTTCTATCTGCTTTTTTAAACTGACTCTTCAAGCTCGTTGAATTTAAATGAATTTCAACAGCCATTCCTGTTTCAACTCGAATTTTTTGAGCCAATTGTTGTGTTCTTACCAAAGGTTGCTCTTCTTGTGTCAAAATAAACACATCTGCTGTAGTTTGTTCTTGTTGATCTTGAAGCAATAAAATCAAACGTTCTAAGCCTAAAGCAAAACCAATAGCAGGAACATCTGGTCCTCCTAACTGCTGAACCAAACTGTCGTAACGACCGCCTGCGCATACTGTAGCTTGACTGCCGAGTTTATCCGTTACCCATTCAAAAACCAAGTGATTATAATAATCCAATCCCCTGACCAAATATGGATTTATCGTAAAGGGAATTTGTAAAAATTCTAAACCTTGGCATATCAATTTAAAATTTTGTTGCGATTCTTCAGATAAATACTCTAATAATTTAGGCGCATTTTTTAATAATTCTTGAATAATAGGCGATTTACTATCCAGTAATCTTAATGGATTTTTTTCTAAACGTTGAATTTCTTCTGCTGTTAATTGTTGAGCATGTTTTTTAAAATAAGAAACCAGTGCCTGTTTATAAGCTACCCTATCTTCTAAATAACCCAAGCAATTCACTTGTAACTGTACATGCGAAGAAATGCCTAAGCTTTTCCACATTTCAGCTGTCATCAACAACATTTCTAAATCAATCGATGGATCAGAAAAACCAAATGCCTCTACCCCCAATTGATAGAATTGTCGATAACGGCCTTTCTGCGGTTTTTCATGTCTAAACATTGGACCTAAATACCACCACTTCTGCGTTTGACGTAATTGGTTGTTCTCGATTGCAGCTCGAACACATCCAGCAGTACCCTCTGGTCGTAAACTCAAAGAATCACCATTTAAATCAGTAAACGTATACATCTCTTTTTCGATGATGTCGGTAGCATCGCCAATTGTTCTCTTAAAAAGAGATGTACTTTCAAGAATCGGTAATTTAATTTCTTGATACGAAAACTGCTTTAAACAGTTTTTGAGTTTATCTTCAGTTTGTTGCCAAATATTCGTTTCTAGTGGCAACACATCGTTAAATCCACGAATTGCTTGTATACGGTTCACTACAACATTACTCCGCTGCTGGCGCCTTATCGGTAGAAACTGCTTTATTCTCTTTACCGGTTATTGCCGCTTCTTTGCTCTTTTCTGCATTTGTATCTGATGCAGATACTGCTGTTGTTTGTTCTTCAGTGTTGTTAGCAGTTAACAATTGGCGCATTTTTGATAAATCCGATAGTTTAACATCTGTGGATTCCGATGCTGTCGCTTGTTGTTGCGTGGATTCTTGTTGCGCTGTTTGACGCCATTGTGTTGGAATAATAGATTCATTTGATTTATTTTCAAACCACCACATCGATACAGATACAACGGCAACAACTGCAAAACCTGCGGCCATCCAATGTAACCATTTCTCATTTTTCTCTTCTTCGGGCTGAGATTGCCACACGGCTTTTTCAATTTTCACTTCTTTAGGACAAATAAGGTTATAAGCTTCGATCAATGGATCAGCTTGAATATCTAAATGTTTGCAATATCCACGAATGTAACCTTTAATAAACACAGGATTTGGTAATGATTCGTAATCATCAGCTTCTAAATGCAATAATACTTGCGTTCTTAGGTTTAATTTACTTGCAATATAATCAACAGAAATACCCCGTTTTTCACGCTCAGCTGCAAGAAATGCACCTGGTTTAGAGTCACATGTTGGAATAGTGGCATTATTTACATTATTTTCAGCATTATCTTGATTCATCTCGGTCTCCATTTTTTTTATTCTCATGGGAATTCTAATATCATAATAGATTCAAGCAAATTCTTAAATAGAATTATACGGATTATGAATTTTTTTGTGTAGAAAGTTCTGTTATATTCACTTTTTGCCAACGCATGGAACGCGTTGTTTTATCCATAAAATCTCCTGCCAATTGACCACAGGCAGCATCAATATCATCACCTCGGGTTTTACGCACCGTTGTATGAATACCTTTTTCCATTAAATAGGCCTGAAATGCATCAATGGTTTCTGGACATGAACATTGATATGGCGCATGCGGAAATGGATTAAATGGAATCAAATTCATCTTCGCAGGGACATTTTTTAATAAACGATACAATTGCTTAGCGTGCTCTAAGGAGTCATTAACGTCTCTTAACATCACATATTCAAAAGTAATTTTTCGTCGTGGCTCATTTTCAAAATAATGTCGACACGTTTTCATCAGTTGTTCAAGCGGATATTTTTTATTTACTGGAACCAACACATTTCTTAACTCGTCATTAGGCGCATGCAAGGAAACGGCCAACGCGACTGAACTACGTTGTTTTAATTGTTCCATTTGAGGAACAAGTCCAGATGTACTTAAAGTGACACGTCGCTTCGATAAACCATAGGCATAATCATCTAACATGATATCCAATGCTTTCACGACTGCATCAAAATTCAAAAGTGGCTCACCCATACCCATCATCACGACATTGGTAATCACCCGATTTTGAGGATTGGGGCTTTCACCCAACTCTCGACAAGCTAACCAAATTTGAGAAATGATTTCTGAGGTGGTGAGATCTCGGTTAAATCCTTGTTTGGCTGTTGAGCAAAAACTGCAATTTAAACCACAGCCAACCTGAGACGAAATGCATAATGTGCCTCGATTAGATTCTGGAATAAATACTGTTTCAATACTATTTCCACATTCCAATTGAAGTAACCACTTGCGTGTTCCATCTTTGGCATGTTGACGCACAACAATTTGAGGCAACTCAATTTTAGCTTTTTCTGCCAACTGCTGACGAAATGCCTTGCTCAAATTAGACATCTGTTCAAAATCAGTATATCCAAATTGATGAATCCACTGAAGTAATTGCTGTGCACGATAAGCAGGTTGGCCAAGTGATTTCACAAAGCCAACCATATCTTCCAAATTAAAATTGAGTAAATTTTGTCGCATATTACTTATTCAAGAAAATTTCTTTGGTATCAAAAAAGAAAGCAACTTCGGTTGCTGCGTTTTCAGCACTATCAGATCCATGAACCGCATTGGCATCAATCGAATCAGCAAAATCAGCACGAATGGTTCCAGCTTTTGCTTCTTTAGGATTGGTCGCACCCATTAAATCACGATTTTTTTGAATCGCATTATCACCAGCCAATACTTGCACAAATACAGGACCTGAAGTCATGAACTTAACCAAGTCATTGTAAAATGGACGCTCTTTATGAACAGCATAAAAAGAACCTGCTTCTTCAGGAGATAAATGAACCATGCGTGCAGCAGCTACTTTTAATCCATTCTTTTCGAAACGAGAAACGATTTCACCAACAACGTTTTTTACAACTGCATCGGGTTTGATGATTGACAACGTATATTCAAATGCCATGATAATGCTCCATTATTATACAAATAAAAGAGCCTATTATATATAAAATTTAATTAAATTGCATTCTTTTCAGTGCCCAGCACCCCTAATTGTTGAAAAAAATTGATTTCTGCGCGTTGCGCAAGGTCAATGTCCTCTTCAACAAAATAACCGCCGAGCTCCGACAAGGTCTTACAGACATTACTGGCAAATGATTTCCATTCATCGCGTGTCGCAAGAAGTGTAACGCGCATTTCTTGAGCCTGTGCCTCAAAAATTGATATATTGTTCTTTAATTCTTGGGGGATTTCATATGCATTCTGATTACCTGACACAATATTTTTGGTCACATATCTCTTTATAAACTGATTGGTTTCTGACACAAGTTTTAATAATAAATTATCCAACTCTAATAAACGGGCCTGAATTTCACCAAAATGCTTCTGTAAATTCATAAAGGCCTCTGGATATTGAATATCTCCCCCTTCAGCACTTTCAATTGCTTCAGGCGTTGGAGCCGTACCTAAGACATAATCCATCATGCGTTTTTGCACAAATAGCTCATAACTTTTAATTTGTGCAAAAATCATTTGATTATATATGTTTTCAATTGGTGAGCAGATCAATAAATAATTGACATCATTTTTTTCTTGGATAATTCGGAAAATTTCATCATTTGATAATAAAATATTGAATTTACCAAGGATATTTTGTGCCATTAAAAAATCGTAGGTTGTGACTCGCGCTTTTGTCATTTCTGGTTGTGCATTTTCCATGGCGGTATCTTTCCTTTGTTTTTATCCGTGAGTATGGTATAAAGCGTTTTTTAAAACATTTTTTAAAAAAATATCATGGCAATTGAATCCATACCTTCACATTTACAAAATTTCTTACAAATTGCAACACCTAAGGAATGGGTTCAAGAAGCAATTGACCAACTGCCCTTACTTTTGATTGACCATGCGCATTGTGAAAGAAAAGCTGCTGTTTCAGCAATTCATTTAATGAGCAAAAATCCACATTATGAGGATTTATTATCGGTCTTATCTCCAATTGCACGGGAAGAGCTCTTACATTTTGAGAAAGTGATGGATTTGTTGAAACAACGCAATATTCGGTTTCAACCTCTAAAACCAAGCCAGTATGGAAAAAAACTCCATGAGGTCCGCTCTAACCATAACAACCAACAACGTTTGTTTGATGACCTCATTATTTCCGCTATTATTGAGGCACGTTCTTGTGAAAGATTTTTTTCACTGTTGCCCTTTTTAGAAGACGTCGATACAGGAATTTTTAAGTTTTATCAACATTTAGCCGTTGCGGAACAACGTCATTTTGAAGTGTTTATAGAACTAGCGAGCCAATTGCCTTATGATTTAGATAAACGCATAAGACACTTCATTCAAATTGAAAATTTATGTATACAACAATCTGAGGCTTGTTTTCGTTTCCATAGCGGTATTCCTTTTTCTTTAAGAAGGACCACCGCCCCCCATACCAGCAGAGGAAGTTAAATTTTCGCTATTGTCTTTTAGCGCTGAATTGTTTGGAGCCTCGTTTTGTGTATTAGGTTTAAATGTTCTATACTCTGGGAACTTGGTATTCAATTGATCCCTTACCTGTAGACCGGCAACAAACTTTTGCAAACCTTGAGGAACAAAAGTATGTATCATATTGCTGGCAAAATTTGACCGACCGTGATCATTTTGTTCCATTTTCTGATCTATCAACTTTTGTGCGTTACTGTCACGCAGAACATCTACCAAAAGTCCACGATGATTGGGAGCATTCGGATCTTTAATCCTCTCAATATCTCTTTTAGCATTATTAATTTCACAAATTACTTTAATTTTTTTTATCATATTTGAAAAATGTTTATAAACATCTTCAAAACGATTTCCAATAGATTTTTCATTATCAAGTAAATCTTTTAATTTTTTATTACCATCATCAAGTTCTTTTTGACGAAAGGAAGCTGCTTCAGCATTGGCTGGGTCGTCTTTATTTTCTCCTCTTTCCTGAGAGTATGATAGATCGCCAGGATTTGCTGTGTTATTAGGTGTATTGGAGTCTGGTTGTGCTGCATTATCAAGTTGAACAGAAGTATCTGCACCACCACTAATCACTGTCGGGCCTTGAGCACCACTAGAAATAACCGTCGAATCATTCGATCTATGCACAGGGTTACTAACTGAATTATTAGTTGGGTCACTCATTTTGGCACCTATAAAATTGATGGTGAATAGATCTTACTTATATTATACACCAAAATGAGATCATTCTTGCGAAAATATGATAAAATTGTATTATTTTGTAGTCGTCAATTGGGTGAAAATTGATTAATTTCGTCGTTTTCTTGAGGTAAAGCAGCAAAGCTTTGGCCTTTATCAGAACCAAACATCGAGCCAATACCAACGATTAATTTAGAAACGTCATCTTTAACAACTTGTGGTAATAACAATCGAAGAGGCATAAGTAACCAATAATCGAGGATGTTATCAATCATCATATTCAACATTTCAACTTGTTGTTCTGTTTGTTGTTCGTGAAGAATACTTTCCATTAAACTTTCCGTGTTATCGTCCATCGAAGATTGTAGTTTTTGAATATTTCGTTGTGCATTTTTCATTTCATATTGTAATTTCAACATTTGAATCATATGTAGAAAAATATTATATATATCTGCGAAAGCATGGGATTGGGGTGCTGTTCGATGTTTGTCCTCCATCTCTGTTTGCTTGGTTTTTATCCTTGCTTTTAAATAACTGATAGCTTGAGCGATTCTGGGCTCAATGTCATCATCAACATCATCAATATCTACTTCACTACATAAATCTTCATTTTCATGGGGATTATTTTGCATCGAATGCCTCTAACGTCTTCAATTGGTAACCAGATGCGCTATTGTAACACACTATTGTTGGATTTAAATCCCAATCGCTTAAAACAAATACATTGTAAGGCAAACCTTTCCATTCAACTTGTCGAAACTCAGGTTGATGCACATGTCCATAAATCGCATTATAGACTTGAAAACGTGACATATCCTTCAACAAAGCATCCAAAACCACTTGAAAACGCTTAGAACGGTAATCTCGATTTTGTACTTGACTATGTCTTCTAACCGAATGAACCAACCATGCTCGAAAACGTTTAGGAAATGTTAAGAAAATAGCACGAAAAATCGACGGTCGAGAAATCAGTCTCAATAACTGGTGCGGTTTGTCATTTAAGCAATACTTATCACCATGTGTTAAATAAACTCGACTGTCATCTAAATATAAAATCGTTGAATCTTTTAAAAATTGAACATTGGCTAAATTGAAAAAACGATTACCAATTAAAAAATCTCGATTACCATGCATTAAATACACTTTCACTTGGGCGGCATGTAATTCGTTCAAAAGCGCAACCACTTCGAGGGCGAAATTATCAATTAAATCATCGCCAACCCATACATGAAAGAAATCACCGAGGATATACAACGCCTCTGTATGATTTTTTGCCCAATTGACAAAATGCTTAAATCGTTTAGTGATCTCCGGCATATCAGGATGTAAATGTAAATCGGATATAAAAACAGCTTTATATTTCATAATGGCAG
>DDPL01000058.1:19869-36471 GCA_002342175.1 Legionellales bacterium UBA2469
GTAAACGCTCATCTTGAATAAATATCTGACAAGGACCATTGATTTGAGGAATGGATTCTCTTAATCGATAAAATCCAGCAATCGAAACCAATTCCGCATCAAGTTGCGTACAAAAAATTCTGGCAGATTTATCACCCTTAATCCCGGCTAAGGCGCGCCCTCTTAAAGGACCATAGACGTGAATATTACCATCAGCCAATAACTCTGCCCCATGTCCAACAGACGCAATCACCACTAAATCTCCGCCCTTACCAACAATCTGTTGCCCAGAACGCACTGGCAAGGTGATAACTTTTGTAGGTACCGTAATGGGCTCAGGAGTAGCTTTTGGCTTTTCTTTTGATTCTAAATTTTTATCTTGTGCAGAAGAGGCCTGAAACAACGGGAAAGATTCTTTAGATGCCAATTGAGATAGCCATTTCATCTGACCTTGTACGCCTATCGGATATAAATGATATTTTTTTAAAACCTCAAAATACGGACGTATAGAATCTAATGAAGTATCCAGTAAAGCACAATCCAATACCACTGGAATTTTATTCAGCAACTTTGGTGCTTTATGAATGATACCTTGAATATTTTGTTCAAATGAAAGCAAATCGTCCTGAAGCAATTGCACAACAGTTACTGTATAAATTCGACCCTTTAATCGCAACACTTTCGTATTTGTTAAATTATCTACTGTCACCACCATACCCTCAGGCTGTTTTTTTGTTTATACTAACACGAGCTTAAGAACAACAGAAGGCTTTCATCGTGGATAAAGTTTGGTTAAGTCATTATCAATCAGGGATTCCTCATCACATTGAGCCCTTAAAATATGCAAACCTGGTTGATATGTTAAACAATAGCTGCAAAAAACATTCAGAAAAAACTGCGTTTATACATATGAATTTTGAATTATCATTTCAGAAATTTGAGTATTTGGTTCATCAATTCGCGGCTTTCTTACAACACCTGGGGCTAAAAAAAGGTGATCGTGTCGCTATTATGTTACCCAACACACTACAATATCCCATCGCACTTTTTGGTATTTTGAAAGCAGGTCTTATCGTTGTGAATACCAATCCTCTTTATACCCCTCCAGAGGTTGCCCATCAATTAAATGATGCTGGCGCAAAAGCCATTATTGTTTTAGAGAACTTTGCCCACACACTAGAACAAGCATTGCCAAATCTTCCACATTTAAACCATATCATTTTGACCAATGTTGGGGATACATTTCCTTGGGTCAAAAAACATTTAATCAATGGTATTATTCGATATGTTAAAAAAATGATACCCGAGTATAGCCTCCCCCAAGCCATTTCCTGGCAGGACTCCATTGATCATAACTATCGTTTTGTTGATGTTGAGATTGCACCGAATGACTTGGCCTTTATTCAATATACCGGTGGAACCACCGGTATATCCAAAGGTGCGATGCTGTCTCATCACAATATGGTGGCCAATGTAATGCAAGCATCCACATGGATTTCACCCAAGGATTTTGGCAGCGATGATCTCGTCGTGACTGCACTCCCCCTTTATCACGTTTTTTCTTTAACCGCCAATTGTTTGACTTTTTTACAACTTGGCGCACGAAACATGCTGATTACCAATCCCCATGATTTAAATTTCTTTATTAAGCAAATCAAAAATTGTGGATTTACCGCATTCACCGGGGTCAACACACTTTTCAACATCTTATTACGCCATCCTAAATTTTCAAGTGTTGATTTTTCCAAACTTAAATTCACCCTATCAGGCGGTATGGCACTTCAATCGAGTGTTGCTGATAAATGGTTAGAAGTCACCAACTCCCCAATTTTAGAAGCTTATGGGCTCACAGAAACCAGTCCTGCCATTTGTATTAATCCGATGAGTGTTCGTGAATTCAACGGTAGCGTGGGCTATCCACTGCCTTCGACTGAAATCTCTTTAAGAGATGATCAAGGACGCGAAGTGCCATTTGGCGAAGCAGGTGAAATCTGTGTTCGTGGTCCACAAGTGATGAAGGGTTACTGGCAACATCCCCAAGAAACCCAAGCGATTTTCTATGAGGACGGTTTCTTAAAAACAGGAGACATTGCGAAATTTGGCAAAGATGATATGGTTTTTCTTGTTGACCGTAAAAAAGATATGATATTGGTTTCTGGTTTTAATGTTTATCCCAATGAAGTTGAAAAGGTTATTGGAATGTTACCTGGTGTTCTCGAGGTTGGCGTGATTGGTGTGACAGTGGACGGCACCAGTGAAAAAGTAAAAGCTTGCATTGTAAAAGCCGACCCCAAACTTACCGAACAAGATGTTCGACAACACTGTAAACAGTACCTTACCGCTTATAAGGTCCCAAAAATTGTTGAATTTTACGACCAATTACCGAAATCAAATGTGGGTAAAATTTTAAGGCGAGAGTTGCGTTAAAAAAGCCCCGAGGAAAAGGGCGTTGGGACTTTCGCATTTTCAAGTGTTATGGGCATATACGATGGACATCCACCCCGTTTAATTAAGGGTGGTTTTTTGTGGCTTCCAAACCATATCGCTCACTTTACAAGCTGGCTCCGTGAGCCACATGGTTTACCAAAATGCGGCGAAAAGCCCCTGGATTCATCCCATAAGTATCTACACAAATATAAAAAAATAAATTTTAATATGTGGTTTTATTAATTGACGTTGAATAATAATATAAATGGATTTAGAACCTCGTTTGGTACGTCGATACCATCAATTGGTTAGGTCTCATATGATGACAAGTGATTTATTATTCGATGTCGACGTAACAGTCGCATTGAATACCAAGGCAAATCTTTGAGAGTCGATGAATTGGCAAAACTGTTACTATTTTCTCATGTAAAAACGATTCAGTAAAACGACAAAAGGCTTTTCTTTATTTAGCTGAAACGGAAGTCTCTATCACACGCGCCGCTAAACCCAAAAGACTTGAGAATGGTAAGCGAAAAATGACAAAGGGTGATGCTATTAACTGAAAACTCCCCAAAATTTTAAAAGTGAGGTATACTCTGCGTTTTTGAGATAACCATCAATAACAAGGTAGTGTAGATGTGTATGTTGTTGTTAAAATTTAGTGAAGGATTATTAGCCAAGCTCAACTCAAAAGTTGCTAAAAAAAAATACGCAGTTGCTATTATCGAGAATATTGGGGTCTGGTAGTTGTAAGTTATTTAAAATCACTGAAAATAAAAATGAGTATAAGCGATTGAAACGTACTTTATCAAAAGAAAATAAATTAGGTTACTTAGATGAAACTTTAGTCAATGACACCCTAATGGGTGAAGCGTTAAGGAAACTATCATCGACCAATGAAATATATTTACTTCATGACCCCTCTGATATTCGCAAACCACATTCCAAAGAAACTGAACATTTAGGTAAGGTTTTAGATTTAAACCATCGAGTGATTAATGGCTTTAGTAGTTATAACGTGATTGCCGTGACCCCATTTAATAAAGAAGTTCATTTATTATCACACGAGCTATACAGCAATAAATCACCATCATTTCTTAAAGCGGAATATGTAAAAAAGCTTCAGTCGAATAAGGATTTTCTTGAAAAAGAAGATGCATTAAAAGTGTATGAGTCGGGAAAATGGTTTAATAAAAAAACCTTAGCTCAATCAACGATTCAAAAGACTAGTACTGCATTCAAAAGCAATAATCCGGCATCAAAAATCACTCATATTTTAGACAGAGAGTTTGATGATGAGGACTATTTTTCTTTTATCAAGGACTTAGGCGATGAATTTGTCATTCGAGCCAAAAAAACCAGAAATGCAATCAATACCGAAGAATCAGAAGAGAAAAAAGTCAAACTCATATCATCTGTATTTGAAAATCAACATGTTTTCCATATTCAAAAAACAAAGCTAAATAAGAAGATTTACCAAGATGTAACGCTAATTGTTCAATGGAAATTTTATTGGAGCTATACGGCGGTAAAAATCACTTTGCAAGATAGAAATCAAAAAAAAATCTTTGCAAATCCAATGCTACTCATGACCAATAAAACTATCAAAACAGCAGAGGACGCCCATTTGGTCTACCAAATTTATTTGAAACGTTCACGTATTGAATGCGTGTTTAAATTTCTAAAAGATGGAATGGGATGGGAAGATATACAGATTCAAGATTTTCAGGGCATTCAAAACTTACTATCCATTTGTTTTTTTCTTGCTGCTTATTTGTATGAAATTAAGGAGCAGGACGTCCATGATGATTTTATTATTTTGCTTGCTAAAATAGGCGGAGGTAAAGGCGTTGTGTCTCGGCATTATATTTTTCATGGCATACAAAAAGTTGGTAGATAAACATCGTATTGATAGAATCTTGGAAGAAGAAAAAGTTTCCCAACAGACTATGGAGGATATGTTTACCTTTGGGGGCATATGCTATGACTTTTGAATTCGATTTTTTGGGGAGTTTTCAGGGTAATAGTATATCTCAAAGTGTATCAGTACCAGTTAGTGGAAACTATACCTTTTCTTTTTGGCTCGCTTCTAGTGGTGCAACTCCCAATGGTTTCAAAGCTTATATTGGAGGTACAAAAGTACTTGATCAATTTAATATGACAAACTCAGCTTGGATTCAATATAGTTACCCCATTTATCTAAACGCTGGTTCAACTACAGTTGTATTTGAAGCGTTTGATAATCCTTCCTTTTGGGAATTAACTGTAATTTCGCTGATTCCCACAACTTGAAATTTTTTAATGCAGTTGTTAAAAATTCTATATTTTTTAGTAGATTCAAATCGACTTGTCCTTGTATAGGGATTCAATTAATATACAATCTTGAAGTTATTGCTGATACATAAGGATTTGAGATGTTTAAATTGACTGAAGAACAGTCGGCAATCGTGGATATGGTTTCTTCTTTTAGTGAAGAACATATTTGGCCTTTCGCGCCAGAGTGGGATATGAAAGCCCATTTTCCTCGCGATGCTCTCGAACAAGCGGCTGCATTAGGATTGGCTGGACTTTTTGTCAAAGAAGATATTGGGGGAATTGGTTTAAGTCGCTTGGATGGGGCGCTCATCTTTGAACAACTTGCTACAGGTTGTGCCAGTACCAGTGCCTTTTTATCGATTCATAACATGGTCGTCGCACTCATTGATAAATATGCTAAACCGGAGGTACGATTAGAATGGGGGCCACGCCTAACATCTTTCCAAGCGGTTGGCAGTTATTGTCTTACCGAACCAAGTTCAGGATCAGATGCGGCATCATTAAAAACCCGTGCAATTGATCAAGGCGATCATTACCTTGTTAACGGAAGCAAAGCATTTATATCTGGTGCAGGTATTAGTGATGTTTACGTTTGCATGGTCAGAACCGGTGAAGAAGGGTACAAAGGCATCTCATGTTTATTGATTCCCAAAGATTTACCAGGGGTGCGATTCGGTCAAAAAGAAATAAAAATGGGATGGCGCAATCAACCTACAGCGATGGTTTATTTTGAAGACTGCAAAGTACCTAAATCACATTTAATGGGTGAATTGGGTATGGGATTTCGTTACGCACTTGGTGCGCTAAACGGTGGACGTATTAATATTGCTGCTTGTTCGTTGGGTGGCGCAAAAAGAGCCATGATGTTGGTGGAACGCTATATGAAAGAGCGCACACAATTTGGTCGTGAGTTAGCTCAGTTTCAAGCGCTACGTTTTAATTTTTCAAAAATGCTCATGGATTATGAAGCATCCAAAGGCATGCTAATGCGGGCTGCCAATCTGTATGACGCGGGGGATGCACAAGCCCCTCGATTTTGTGCCATGGCGAAGCATTTTGTAACAGAGCACTGTACCCAAATTGTCAATAAAGCGCTTCAATTACATGGGGGATATGGCTATTTACATGATTACCACGTTGAGCGCATATATCGTGATCTGCGTGTTCATGAAATATTAGAAGGCAGCAATGAAATCATGTGTGAAATCATTGCTAAAAGTGTTTTTGATGATGAACTGGCATGGCGCTAAGGAAAAAATATGGATATTTTACAAACGCAACTTCACAACAACATCATGATTTGTCGATTGAATCGTCCCGAACGTCTCAATGCTTTAAGCGCTGATTTATTACAAATGTTAGAAAATGCTTTTAGTGATATTCGACAAAATTCATCTATTCGAGCCGTTTTATTGGTAGGTAATGGAAAATCCTTTTGTGCCGGAGCGGATATCAATCGATTGGCCGAATGCAATGGGATGACGGGTTATGATTTTGCAGTTGCAGGACAGCAAGTAATGAATCGAATCGAGAAACTTGGAAAACCAGTACTTGCCGCATTGCATGGTCATGTTTTAGGTGGTGGGTGTGAATTAGCAATGTCAGCGCATTTACGTATGGCGCACAAAGACACCTTTTTAGGCCAACCTGAAGTGAAATTAGGTGTTATTCCAGGTTTTGGCGGCACACAGCGATTATCGCGATTGGTGGGGCGTGCGCGTGCGTTAGATTTGTGTTTATCCGGCCGATTTATTGATGCACAAACAGCGCTCGATTGGGGGTTGGTCAATGCGGTGTTTAATGATAACGTAGAAGAACATGCCCTCGAGTATTTAAAAAAACTGGTTGAATTACCTGCCAGTGCTCTGCAAGGTGTATTAGACAGCATTTTAGTCGGCAATGATTTGGGTATGCCAGAGGCTTTAGAAATAGAGGCTTTGCAATTTACGAAGTGTTGTACAACAGAAGATAAAAAAGAAGGTGTAACGGCCTTTCTTGAAAAACGTTCTCCCATTTTTAAAGGAAAATGATATGGTCATTTGCGAAATCCTTGGGCAAGTTGGCTTTTTAACTTTAGATAGAGCATCAGCATTAAATGCCTTATCTGTCGCGATGATAGAGTCGATTTATCATACATTATTAGATTGGCAAGAAAACCCTGCCGTAAAAGTGGTGGTTATTCGTTCTAAAGATTCAAAAGTGTTCTGTGCAGGGGGAGATATTCGAGCCTTGTATCATCATCGTCAAGAGCCAATTGCTGATCGCCTAGGGTTTTTTGCAAAAGAATATCAGATGAACTTATTACTCAATAAGTTTGGTAAACCTATTCTAACCTTTATGAATGGTGTGACCATGGGGGGAGGTGTAGGTTTAGGCATGCATGTGGCATTTCCCATTGCAGGAGAAAATATGTTGTTTGCAATGCCGGAAACAGCAATTGGATTGTTTCCTGATGTTGGGGCAAGTTATATTTTAAATCGACTACCCAATGCCTGGAAAAACTATGTTGCAGTATTTGGTGGCCGTTTAAATGCTGCTGAACTGGTATCCCATTGCTTGGTTTATGGATGTATTGCATCGCATCAATGGGAACAAGTGTGGCAAAAACTGATGGAATTTAAGTTTAATCATCAAGTCTTTGAACAAGTCCAGGGAATCTTGCAACCTTATATACAAGAAATGCCAGCGATTCATGAGCCCATGCTTGAGTTTTGGCGTTTTAATGCGGATTCATTTTATGATCTCATGGAGAATATTGAACAATCGCCAATACCTCAATTTAATGAACTGCAACAAAAAATTCCGAGCTTAAGTCCATTAAGTATGGTTGTGACATTTGAACAGATGAAATTAACACATGGCATGACACTTGAGCAATGTTTAGAACTGGATATGCGATTGTTAAAGCATTTTTTACAGTCATCGGATTTATATGAAGGCATCCGAGCTATGTTAATTGATAAAGATAAACATCCGCATTGGCAAAATAGCGATTGGAAGGAAGTGCCTTATGGTACGGTACAAGAAATTTTATTTGCATCCTGATTAAACATTATTTGTTACTAAAAAAAATACAAATGATCTTTCATTGGATTTGTATTTTGGAAAATGGCTAAACTGTTATAAAATTCATATCCATGATGATTACTTTTATGTAGATATGCAAAATTATTCTGAAGAGATCAAGAAAAGACGCACTTTTGCGATTATTTCTCACCCGGATGCGGGTAAAACCACGGTTACTGAAAAGCTGTTGTTATTTGGAGGTGCAATCCAAATGGCAGGAACTGTTAAGGGAAGAAAGGCAAGCCGACATGCTACATCCGATTGGATGGAAATGGAAAAAGAACGTGGAATTTCGGTTACAACATCGGTGATGCAGTTTTGTCATCGTGGTTGCATTTTCAACCTCCTCGATACGCCAGGTCACGAAGACTTCTCGGAAGATACCTATCGTACGCTAACAGCTGTAGACTCAGCCTTAATGGTCATTGATGCTGCTAAAGGGGTTGAGGACAGAACACTCAAGCTGATGGAAGTATGTCGCTTACGTGATACACCCATTTTAACTTTTATCAATAAATTAGACCGTGAATGTAAAGATCCGGTTAACCTTATTGATGAAATCGAATCGGTATTGAAAATTCAATGTTCCCCAATTACTTGGCCTATTGGCATGGGTAAACGATTTAAAGGTGTATACCACTTGGTATTAGACCGAATCTACTTATTTCAATCAGGCCAACAACTGCAAAAACAAGAAGCCAAAGTGATTGAAGGATTGGATAATCCTGAATTAGATGAATTAATTGGAGATATGGCTTCTGAATTGCGCGATGAAATTGAGTTATTGAAAGGTGCTTCACATCCATTTGATCCGGAAGCTTATTTGCAAGGGTTACAAACACCGGTTTATTTTGGATCGGCAATTAATAACTTTGGTATTGAATTGTTCTTAGATGATTTGGCACAATATGCGCCTTCTCCTCGTTCTCGCCAAACCGTTCAGCGTGAAGTTGAGCCACTTGAAAAGGATTTAACTGGATTTGTATTTAAGATTCAGGCGAATATGGACCCTAAACATCGCGATCGAATTGCCTTCATGCGTATTTGTTCGGGTCGATTCACACCCGGTATGAAAATGCGACATTTAAGAATCAATAAAGATGTCACCATTCATCAGGCTTTAACCTTTTTGGCTGCTGATAGAAGTCAGATTGAAGAAGCATATGCGGGAGATATTATTGGTTTATACAATCATGGAACTATTCGTATTGGCGATACATTTACCTTGGGTGAAAATTTAAAATTCACGGGTATACCAAATTTTGCACCGGAACTTTTTCGAGGAGTTCGATTAAAAGACCCAATGAAGAGTAAGGCGCTTCTTAAAGGTTTAATTGAGTTATCAGAAGAGGGGGCAACACAAGTATTCCGGCCACTGATTACTGGACAACTCATTTTAGGTGCGGTTGGTGTACTTCAGTTTGATGTGGTGGCACATCGCCTTAAACATGAATATAAAGTGGAGTGTTTTTATGAGCCCGCACAAATTGCTTGTGCACGTTGGGTAACGGCACCTAATGAAAAAATACTTGAAGAGTTTCAAAATAAGGCGATTGAAAATCTTGCATTAGATAGCTCTGATACATTGACTTATTTAGCACCTAGTCGAGTCAACTTAAGTTTAATCCAAGAGCGTTATCCGGATTTAACCTTTAGTGCAACTCGAGAACATTAAAAAATGGTAGTGTTTAAAAAACTGTGTCACCTCTTTTAATCTGTTATAATTTTTAACAATTAACAAGAGGTGGTTAGGTTTTATCGCAAAAATTTTTCTGATGTTATAATATCCTAATTTTTGGGATGAACAATTACCGATGCTCAGTTTTAAATGGTGCCATTTTAAGCAGGATATTATTTTGATGTTGGTCAGATGGTATTTAGCTTACCCACTGAGTTATCGCGACATTGAAGAATTAGCTTTGGGGCGCAGGCTCAAAGTGGACCATTCTAGCATCAATCGTTGGGTGATTAAGTATGCGCCACTTCTGGAAAAAGCCTTTCGCAAAAGCCATAATCGTCCTGTTGGTGTTTTATGGCGTATGGATGAGACGTATCTCAAAGTCAAAGGTCAGTGGGTTTATTTGTATCGGGCTGTTGATAAAGAAGGAGATACGGTTGATTTCATGTTATCTGAAAACGGCAGCCAGAGCTTTTTTTGAGAAAGCAATCGGTTCAAGTGGCCTTCCAGACAAGGTAACCATGGATAAAAGTGGCGCCAATAAGGCCGGTATTGATACCATTAACCTGCAGCTCGCACTGCTTTTTATAATAAGCGGTCTGTTTCTACAGATTAACGTCAGGCAGGTTAAATATCTCAATAATATTTTGGAACAGGACCATCGCTTTATCAAAAAAAATCACGAAGCCAATGAAGGGATTCAAAGCCTTTCATTCTACTGATGCAACATTATCTGGCATTGAATTGCATCATATGTTACGAAAAGGACAGCATATTCAATCTGGAAAACAGACTATTTTTGAACAATTCTATGGACTCGCGGCATAAACTCGTCCAAAATAACTCCGCTTTTCGTTTTGGAAAAAATTTGCGACAAAACCTCGAGTAATACTCCTAATCACAGCAATGCCTTCCTTGGGCGTTTAATTATTACCGCCAATTATCAGATTTTTAGAGCACTTGTCAATGCGTAACTTCTAGTTTAATAGACCCATGATTTTCATGGGTCATATTTGAGCTTAAATGTCTAGCTAACGAGATTACAAAAAGCATGCACTGTGGTTCGACCGATATTTTTCAGTTCAACTTTTGAACCCGGAAAAGCCGTGATTAACATCTCATCTTTTGTGTGAAGATCAACATTCATAGAATCACCTGCGGCTAAAGACATCCCATTTAAAGAGCCTGTTTTTTTCAAGACTTTAAAGTTGATGGTATTGACCTCATTTTTGTCACACTTGATTTCACAGTTGGCATTAATAGTCCACATGAAAACATTGGTAAAAATTTGCGACTCATTTGGTGGAAGAAAAAACTCTACACCGTTGGCTTGGCCAAGATAAATTTCAGGTAAAGCATAAACTGGTGCTGCAATAACGCTGACCGCAAGACTTAAAGACAATAATACTTTTTTAAACATTCTAACTCCTATTTGTAAGATGACATCCCAAAGGTTCTTGCAAAGCAAGCAATCCCCGTCTGTCGCACGGTTTATCCATATAGATGGAAAAAATCATACATGAGCGCTGTGAATTACACAAGCGCGGACAAATGTTACGTTAAATTTATGGATTTGAAAAGCATTTTAACAAAAATTTTAATCTTTTTGTTTTTTATATACTCATAACGGCAGCATGATTATCATTTAAAGGTCGGTTTTTTAGATGATCCATAAACTCAAGATAAAAGAATAAGCCAATCATTGCAGTTTGTATGACGCCCATTGAACCGATGAATGAACAAAATAAGAGTGGCAAAAAGGCTGCTTTAAGTAAAACACTTGCTATATAAATGCCGCCGATTTGTGAAACCATGATGCATAATCCATCGATGATCCACAAAAAAGTTGGATTTCTTAACAGCGGATAATTGTTTTCTAGTGTGAGCGGATAGAAGATAACCTGTTTCAGCTTATCTAATGTCAGTAATATTGAAAATCTAAAACAAGCAATCATTGCTGCTGTGGTGAAAAGAGGGAATAATCGATGGCGATAATTTAGTGTCTAAAATTAAAATAAAATCTTCAAAAGAATGGTATATAAACAAGTGTTCTGCTTTTAGATGAATCATAAGGTTGGTCAAAAGAAATCTTATAAAGACATAATTATTCATGTAAATTTGTAAATTTTAAAGCGATTATTCATCCAAATGTGGTTACTTTTTTTTATCATTGGAATTTTATCTCATCAAACTTTTATATTCGCATGGTTACTTTTGTTGTTATTCATAAAAGACAGGGCATCTGCATTTAAATATATTGCCATTTTGGTTGGAGGATACTTATGTATGGCTTGGCATCATGTCAGTCATTATAGTCGTGATTTTCCAATCGGATGGCAACACATACAAGGCGAAATCGTTTCTTTTCAACAAAATAAATATGAACAAACCCAATGGTTAATAAGTATCAATTCGTCTCATACCCAGATTTGGGTTCATTGTAAATTTCATTGTCCTAGCATGTACCCTGGAGAAACATGGGCAATTGAAGGGCGAACATGGAAAAGGACAGTTTTAAATAATCCTGGTTCAAATAATATATGGTACCAAGAATCTTTTAGACATATCTCCGGACATATGCTTTTGAGCGATGCCAAACGCATACATCCTATTCCATTTTATAACGTGATAGCTAAAATTCGTCAGCATCTTTATGACTGCGCCTATTTGTATTTGCAAGAACCATTTTCACGTGGATTGTTTTTGACTTTGGTGTTGGGGATTGGTAGTGAACTCAGCCATGAGGACTGGCAAGTTTTTAAAGATACCGGTACGGCGCATCTTATGGTGGTCTCTGGAGCACACTTAAGTTTATTCATTGGCATGATCTTCAGAATAGTGCAGGGGATGGGATATTTATCACCACGCATCATTGAAAAAATACCATTAAAACGTTTATCCAGTTTTATAGGATTGGTAATGGGTGCCATATATGCTTGGCTTTGCGGATTTGGTATTCCTGTACAACGCGCCTGGATAATGGCTTTCATGAGTCATTATCATTACTGGGGAAGTCGTCAATTTAATAGTTGGCAAGCATGGATAATGTCGATGGGATTGATTTTGCTGATGGAACCGCATGCATTATGGTATCCAGGATTTTATCTATCATTTGGTGCTGTCGGCATTTTCATTTGGGTTGCTCGCTCATCAATAAAACAAAAATTTTATAAACATATCGTCAGTCAATTGATGTGTATTATAGGTTTGGCACCATTAAGCATACTTTGGTTTCAGAATATTCCCTTAGTAGGACTTTTTGCAAACTTCATCGCAATCCCTTGGCTATCTTGGATAATATTGCCGCTATCACTTTTGTGCGCAATCACCTGGTCTAATTGGATGATGCAGCTGTTCATATGGATAAACCATTATTTTCATCATTTTTTGGCGTTGGCTTTTCAATTAAAAATTATCAATTTGCACCTTGAATGGACTGAATCTAAATTGGCCTGGTTGTTAATAATTAGTGGTGTATTCATATTTGTATTGCCTAATTTAAAATGGAGAATTTTTCTCTTTGGATTCGTGGTTGTGTCTATTATTCCACATCCTTATCAATTATCCAGAGGAGCTTTTTTAGCGGATTTTTTAGATGTTGGCCAAGGTTTATCTATTGTGATTAGAACTAAAAATCACCAGCTCATTTATGACACTGGCGGTGCCAATCAGTATTCAAGTATGGCTGAGCGGGTTATCATCCCCTATTTGCATCATGAACATATGCATTCTCTGGATAAGATAATTGTTAGTCATCCCGATTTAGATCATCGCGGTGGACTGCCTCAATTAATGCAGCTATTTCCTAATGCACAAGTGATTGTTGATAAACCAAGTTTTTACCATTTTGGTAGATCCTGTTTACATATGCGACCTTGGATATGGGATGGTATTCAATTTCAATTTCTAAAAGTAAACCTTTTCCATGCTTCCAAAAATAATCATTCATGCGTGCTTAAAATCTCCAATGCCTCTTATCAATTATTATTAACAGGTGATATTGAACGCGCTTTGGAAACAAAATTATTGGATCTTCCGATTCAAGCGACCGTTTTGCAAGTGCCACATCATGGTAGTTTGACCTCGTCGACATTAAAATTTCTTCAGCGTGTTAACCCTAAATTGGCTGTCGTCTCGGTTGGATTGCATAATCGCTATCATTTGCCTAATCTTAAAATTATAAGACGATACCATGATTTAGATATTCCTTGGTCGAGTACGGCTGAATTGGGTATGATTCGAATTATCTTTGATCAACATCAATGGAAGCGATTAGAATGGATATCGATGCAACGTTTACAATTTGGTTTGTGAAGATCGTGGTGGTATAATATNNGTATAATATTTTAACAACATTTTTAGGGCTTGACTGTGAAAAAAATCATTGGTTTTGTTATTTTGGGTATTGTAGCTATTTCTGGTTGTGCCGAAGATTGGCGCGATAGTTGCACTTATCAAATTTGTGAAGCGATTATTGATGCTGGTAGTTCGGGCTCCAGGCTTTATATTTACGCCCATGATGACATGGATTTGCATAGTCGGCATGTATTATTTACGCAAAAAATTACGCCAGGTCTTGCGAGTGTCGAGATTCAAGATTTACCCGCCTATTTGAGCAAATTGGTTCCGCAATCGCCCTATACGCCAACACCAATATTCGTTTATGGAACAGCGGGAATGCGTTTGATTCCTCATGAACAACAACAAGAGCGATACGATTTGATTCAAAATTGGTTTAATAATTATCCAACATGGTCATTAAAAGAAGCTCGCACCATAACTGGGCAAGAAGAAGGCATATTTGCTTGGGTTGCCGCCCAAACCGAATTACATCTTTGGGGACAAGGTTTTCAGAATCTAAAATCAGTGATTGAAATGGGAGGAGCATCCGTACAAGTGAATGTTCCTGTTCAAGAATCGCAATTACCCCAATTGAATCCTCAAGATGTTTATAAAGTGCGTTGGAAAAACCAAGATATCTATGTATGGTCTAAAAGCTATATTGGATTGGGGATAAATGAGATTGAGAAAAAGATTCAAATGGATGCCAAGTGTTTTAGTGATGGCTATCCCCTTGCTAATGGTGATGTCGCACATGGTGATATCCAACGTTGTATTGAAGATTTAGAGCAACATAATGAGATTAGATTACTGGAGCAACTTAAAGATAAACAAGCGCTGCCTGTTTCAGAACATGGTTGGGTGGCCTTAGGCGCTATTCGCTTCGCAGTACAAAGTCAGTTTTATCAGTATCAACAGTATTTTGATTTAAAGCACTTGTTTCATGATGCAAATGAAAAATATTGTCATGAAAATTGGAAAAATATTCAAGATAATGGGAAACAGGATGTTTTTGCATACCGTGGCTGCTTATCTGCTAGTTATATTTATGCATTTTTAAAAGATGGGCTTGGTATTGATGAATTACACCAAGTATATTATCCAACCGATTCAGAACCGATGGATTGGACACTTGGTGCATTAATATTAAAGAATCAAAATTAAGAAGTAGGTACTTCGTTGATTCCTTCTTGGCGAGAGGCACGCATGGATAGGTGATAAAAGCCTGTGATGCCAAGAGCTAGAATGAATAACATTTCTGCTAAAGACATGTATTGAGAACCTTTGAATATCCAATTTGAGCATTCAATCCCAAATGACTGAATTAACATAATCGATAAAGAAATTAAAGCGCCAGTTGTTCCTTTGGCGACATTGGTCACTGAATACATGCGTCTATAAATAGGAGAACTTGAAATAGCATATCCAAAAAAGTAAAGAATCAAGCTTGGTACCAATGCCTTAAAGTTTTGTCCCAAGAAATGTACGGATAAAAAAGCACTCGCAAGGCTCAATACGACAATCAAAACCCCGATTTTCATAAGTTTTTGAAGACCAATTTTATCAATCCAGCGTGTTAAAAGTGTATTTGCAAAAATAAATGATGAAAACATTGGAATTTGCCATAAGCCATAATGCATTAAAGAACCTTCTCCATGCCCAATGATCATTTGAGGGCTTAAGGCAATCCAAATCATACAAGGAATTCCCATCAATCCATACATGAACACTGTGAATACATAGGGTTTTGAAGAAATGAGGGTTGCGTAGTTTTGTATCATTTTTTGAATGCTAAAAGGTTCGGCGGTAATGTTACGACCGCTGATATCAGTTTGTCCAACGGGCTCTGGCATGGATTTATGTAAGCCAATAAAAGCGACGATGGTCAGTGCGCTAATGATAAAAAAAATAGGGCGCCATTGACCATGAGATACCAATGCAGCTCCAGCAATTGGACCAAGTAATGGAGCAATAATGGAAAGATTTGCCATGATTGCTGTTAATTTCACAGCATCATTGTCGTTAAAGATATCTTGTAAAGTTGAATATCCAATGGCGCCAATAAAACAAATGCCCATGCCTTGAAAAAATCGCTCGATTAAGAATTGAGACATGTTTTGACTTATAGCGAGTAAAAAAGTGCTCAGTAAGAAAATAAAAACGCCACCCAACATTAATTTTCGTCGACCAAAAATATCCGAGAGAGGGCCTAAGAAAAATTGTAAACTTGCGCCGCCTAACATAAAACAGGTAACCGATGTTGCCATGTCAGATTCGGGTGCTGCAAAATTTTGTATAACCAAATGCATGCCTGGCATGATCATGTCATTCGAGATGTAGGTTAAAAACTCATACATTACCAAAAAAACCGCAAATGCAATCGATTGACGGTATGAAATATTAATAAGGGGCTTAATTTTAGGCATGTTTGTCTTATTTGATAAAATAAAGACGCATTATACCATAAAAGATAATTGTTGTGGATTAAGTCCAGAAGTATTTAATTTTAAGAGTTTTCCAACAGATGAGGGCCTAATGACTATATTGGCGCAATCGCATCTTTAATCTCATCAATTTTTGCAGAAATACGCGCTTGCATGTACTTATTGTCTTTTGCATATTTTTTTGCGATATTGAGTTGTTCCATCGCGGCGCGAGTTTGTCCTTGAATCAAATGACAGTTGGCTTCTGTAAAATAAGCTTCAGCTGTTTGATGAAGTTGTGCCTGCACTCGGGCAAGTTTTCGACAAATGGGAACATCTAGGTTGAATTTACGATGTGCTTTAAGTAAAACT
>DDPL01000031.1:0-31713 GCA_002342175.1 Legionellales bacterium UBA2469
CTTTCCTGTGCCAGGTGGGCCCCATAAGATCATGGAGTGCAATTTACCTTGTTCAAGTAGTTTTCTAAAGGGTTTATTTGCTCCCATCAGATGACTTTGTCCGACAAAGCCATCGATGGATTGAGGTCTTAATAAGGTTGATAAGGGAATATAGGTCATAAGCCTTATATCAATTGAATGTGCATAAACCGATGTTTACCCACTTGTATTAAATAAGGAATACCTGGCTCGGCTATCCAATCATGAGCATCTATTTTTTCACCATTAATCTTAACGGCACCTTGCTGTAGTAATCTCAAAGATTCTGAAGTACTTTTGGTTAATCCTAATTCTTTTAACAAATTTGCAATTTTAAAATCAGATTGAAATGGCACATCGATAAGAGGTAACTCAGGTGCTTTTTTTTGTTGGTACTTGTCAATAAAAGCTTGTCTTGCAGCAAGACCCGTTGCAGCATCATAAAACTGTTCAACCATTTCCTGACCAAATTGCATTTTCACATCTCGAGGATTTAAACCGGCATGCACTTGCTGTTTCAAGCTATCTATCGCGTCTAAACTCAAATGACTGAGTAGGGTCATATACGTCCATAAGTTATCATCCGAAATCGACATGATTTTACCAAACATCACTTCAGGTTCATCTTGAATCGCAATATAATTGTTTAGGGACTTAGACATTTTCTTTTCACCATCCAATCCCACCAACAATGGCATGGTTAAAATTGCTTGGGGAGCCATGCCCTCTTGTTTTTGAAGCTCGCGACCAACCAATAAATTAAACTTCTGATCGTTACCACCAATTTCTAAATCTGATTTCAGCTGGACCGAATCCCAACCCTGTAATAATGGATAGATAAATTCATGTAGAGAGATAGGAAGATTATTTTGATAACGCTTTTGAAAATCATCGCGTTCTAAAATTCGAGCCACAGTGTACTTTTGTGTGAGACGAATTAAATCAGAAGCCGTCATCTCACCAAACCACTCACTGTTATATATAAAAGTTGTTTTCATCGAATCTAGAACTTTGAGTGCTTGCTCTTGATAAGTTTTAGCATTTTCAATAATGACATCTGCATCTAATGTTGGACGAGCTGCGTTCTTTCCTGTTGGATCACCAATCATTGCCGTAAAATCACCCACAATAAAATAAACATGATGGCCTAAGTCCTGAAATTGACGTAATTTTCTTAGCAAAACCACATGGCCAAAGTGAATATCTGGAGCGGTTGGGTCAAACCCTGCTTTTACCTTCAAAACAAAGCCTTTTGATATTTTGTCCAAAATTTCATCTTTTCCTGCAATTTCTGAAATACCGCGCCATAAATCAGAACATTTTGTATCTTCTTTGCCAACAGACATCATAAATACCTTCTATAAACAATTGACCTAATCTTTTCCACCAGGTATCTTACCCCTCATACATGGAATCATTCTAATAAAGATAGTATGTATAAAAGCGTTAAAAAATTTTGCTTTATCATACTATATAATAAAAGGCAAAGCATGAGTTTTATAAAAAAAATAAAATCAAACAAGTTATGGGTTTTCATCATCACAACAGTAACATGTTTGCTTTTGCTTACTTGCCTTATCTCTCTTAAACACCATCACCAAATTGTTGTAAAAAAGCAACTGACCTTACCTCATTTAGAAAATTCAGCAACTAAACCCAAATCAACTCCAGCAATATCACTACGGAATGGATGGATAGACATCCACCCTGTTTCAGGAGATACTTTAAGCAAAATATTCGTGCGCGCTGGAATCCCACAAAGTATTTTGCAAAACATTATTCATCATTCGAAACAATCTAAATTGTTTAGTAAAGTTTTATTAACCCAAGATATTCGTTTTAATTTTAAGAACAACGAACTTATCGAAATGATATTTCCTATTGATGATTTCCAATTTATCTCTATCCATAAAGTCGGGGATAACTACCCTTCCAAAATCGACTCGAAACCAATGACAGAGCGACGAGAGTATGTTTCTACCCCAGTTAAAGGCTCATTATACCAAACTGCTAAAATGGCAAACTTACCCATAAAACTTATCGATCAAATGAATCAAATATTTTTTTGGCAAGTCAAAATTGGCAAAGAAATCAAACCTGGTGATCGCCTCAATATTACCTATCAAGCTTATTATATCAATGATAAACGCGTTAAAATTGGAGATATTTTAGCAGTATCCTATCGTCATCCAAATGGAACCAGTTATGAAGCTATCCGTCATGTAAGTCGAAATGGTGAAGTCGCTTATTATCACCCAAACGGCTCCAGCTTAAAAAAAGCATTTAATCGTTACCCTATACGGTTCAGCCATATCAGCTCATCATTTGGCGCCTCAAGAAAGCATCCTATTCTTCATTATCATCGCCCACATAAAGGCATTGATCTGGCAGCACCTATTGGAACACCTATTTATTCCATTGGTGAAGGACGCATTGCTTTTATTGGTCGTCAAAATGGTTATGGTAACATGATAAAAATTGTACATGACCGCCAATACACAACAGTATATGCACACATGCTTAAATTCCAAAAAGGCTTACACAAAGGGTCAAGCATTAAAAAAGGACAAATTATTGGATTTGTTGGACAAAGCGGCTTAGCAACAGGTCCCCATTGTCATTACGAACTTCATGTAAATCGGATTCCTCGCAATCCAACAACGGTCGCCTTGCCACAAGCCATGCCTATACCAAAACATGAAGCATTTGCATTTAATCGTCGCGCAAGAGAGCTAATTGCTCAGTTGAAACTGTACGAAGATAGCCAATTGGCAACCGCAAGAAGTCCTGGTCAACATGTCTTAAGTTAAAGAAATAGCATTCGACCAACTGCAATAGCAACAAAAATACCAACCAATTCAGCTAGCTCCCCCGCCGGTAATGCATGACGAGTATGACGAATATTTACTGCCCCAAAATACACTGCAACGATATACAATGTTGTCTCAGTAGAGCCCATAATGGTAGCGGCGATTTTGGATATTCCCGAATCACCTCCAAATCGATGAATAATATCAACTAAAATGCCGTTTGATGCACTTCCAGAAAAAGGACGAATTAAAACCAAAGGAATCAAATCCACAGGCATATTTAATTTTTTTAGTAAGGGTGCTAATGCATGTTGTAAAATATCAAAAAAACCAGATGCACGCAGCATTCCAATTGCAACCAACATTGCGATTAAATAGGGTATCAAATGAATCGCCGTTTGAAATCCATCCTTAGCCCCATCAACAAAACTATCAAATACATTTATCTTTTTAATAGCTGCATAAAAAGGTATTCCAACAACAAAAGCCAAAAAAATTACATTTGAAACTTGATCAACCCAATTCATAGATTTTCCGTATTTTTAATTTTATATAAAGGGAGTTTGGCGAGTTGTCTTGCACTTAAAATTGCAACAATCGTCGAAACTGAACTACCGATTAAACAACTAACAATAATTGAACTTGGATGATGGCTACCATTTAGTGCCAAATAAGCAATCGCCGAAGTTGGAATTAATTGTAAACTCGTCGCATGCAAGACTACAAACATACACATTGCATCACTTGCTGCGTGCACATGTGTATTTAATTTCTGTAATTCTTTCATTGCTTGAAGTCCAAAAGGAGTTGCGGCATTTCCCAGACCAAATAAATTTGCAACAATACTCATCACCATACTTCCCATTGCAGGATGATCTGGTGGAACCTCTGGAAAAAGGCGAACAAACAAGGGTTGCATCCAATAAGACATGCGATTGATTAAGCCACAATCGGAAGCAATTTTCATAATACCTAACCATAATGACATGATTGCAGCTAACCCAACCGCGATATTAAAACCAAGTTTGGCGGATTCTGTAACAGCTAAAACCACTTGATCAAGCTGATTTGTAAATATTCCACAAATTATTGCTAGAAACATCATGGATAACCAGATAATATTTAGCATGATTAAACCTTTGTTAAATGGTAAAAATGTCTATAAAAATGAATATCAAAACCATCATTCTTTTTTTATCACTTTGGCTTCAGCATACATTATGCCATGCTTTTCAAGAAGTCCATACACCCAACGCCGATCACGAGATTCAAAAAATATTTCAGTATTTCAAAAAAAGACCCCATTTATCACATGCCGAACGCTTAGAGTATATCAGTCAAGCTTGGCTTAATAAACCGTATTTACTTTTTGCCCTTGGTGAAGGCGAAAACGCAGCCTTTGATCAACATCCGCTTTATCGAACGGATGCTTTCGATTGTGAAACATTTGTCGATACCGTTCTTGCATTAACATTATCCACAAATATCAATGAATTTAAACAAAGAATGAACCAAATTAGGTATCAAAATGGGCATGTTGACTTTTTAAAACGCAATCACTTTACCGGTTTAGAGTGGAACACCGTTAATCATCAACAAGGCTTTATAAAAGACATCACTCCAAGCATCATCCATAATAAAAAAACCGTTTACCTTATCTCGCAAACAACCATCAATAAAAGTGGTTGGTATAAATATCTTTCTGCAAATCGCATTTACCTTCCCAACAGCTCCGATGAACAAAAACTTATTCAATATCAAAAATTAAAAGCTCTTGGCAGTACACAAGAAATAGCGACTTCAGAGGTTACGTATTTGCCATTAACAGCATTATTTGACGCAAAGGGACATCTTCATCGTGATATTTTAAACCAAATTCCAAATGGTGCCATCATGGAAATTGTGCGCCCACAGTGGAATCTTGAGAAAAAAATTGGTACTCAACTGGATATTTCTCATCTTGGTTTTTTAATTTATAAAAAAGGTATTCTTTATTTTAGAAATGCTTCCTCCAAACATCAAAAAGTTATCGATCAAAAATTAGATGATTATTTAATAAAATGTTTAAAAAGTCCTACAATTAAAGGTATACACATCGAAAAAATCAACTAAAAATGATGACAAATAATAAAATTATTCAATATGCTACGGTTTCAACTGTCCTAATCAGTCTATTATTATGGATAATTCGTCATCCAAACCAACAAGTGATTCGCATTGATTCATTACATTTGATACAAGTTGAAATTGCAGATACCCCATCTAAATTTTCTAAGGGGCTGATGTTTAGAAAATATTTACCTAAAGATCATGGGATGCTGTTCAAATTTCCATATCCTAAAGCATGGACCTTCTGGATGAAGAATACCCTTATTCCCTTAGATATCATTTGGTTAAACGATCGTAAGCAGGTCATATATTTTTTAGATAAGGTTCAACCCTGCAGAGAAACAAGTGAATGCCCCCTTTACTCCCCTCAAAATAACTACAAAGCTAAATATGTTTTAGAACTTGGAAGTGGTGAGCGCGAGCGTTTGCATATTAAATTAAAACAAAAGCTGCATTTTTAATCTCTATGAGATATTGAACAATATACATTTATACTTAATAATAAAAACTATTCACCTTTTTATTGGCAGAACATGGATAAGTTTTTACGCTATGGTTGTGTTTGCTTCATTACGCTTCTAATAAGTGCTTGTCAGTATTACAACCGTGATTCATTTGGCCATGAAATACAGAAGCAATGTCGACACGTCAATGATCATATCTCTCGGAGAGATGAGCAAAACATGACTGCTTTAAGCAGATCAATTGATCATCAGTACAGAGTTCATTTTCATCCCTTTCAAACTGACAAACAATATTTGTTGGCAAAACTTTACCAACATAATATTCAGTTTATTCAATATCGCGACATTATGACCATGGTTATACCAACCGATCAGTATTATAACTTTAATTCCTCCGTTTTAGATGATAGAAATTATGAAGGCATCAATTACGCCGTTCAGATGCTGAGACATTATCCATGTTCAACCATCTATGTGGCTGCATTCTCAGATAACGTCGGCGATCAAGGCCGTTATTATCGACTCACACATGCGAGAGCAGAAAGCATGGTAACATTCTTATGGGCTCATGGAATATATGCAAATAATTTACGTCCTGCAGGCTTTGCCTCAATGTATCCGATCGCCGATAACAATACTGTACGAGGCAGTGCCATGAATCGTCGAATCGAACTTCAATGGACCACACAACCAGATGAAACGATGGGTATGATTGACCGTCACTAAGACAAAAATAGGATGCTAATCCAGTCATTTGTGTTAAGATAAAGATTCATTTTTAATACAGATGATACATATGGCCGTAAGCAAATTTTTGGGAAGTATTTTATTAATTATTGGTACATCGATTGGTGGTGGCATGTTAGCACTTCCCATCGCGACGTCTGGTGGCGGATTTTACTACTCAACGATAATTTTTGTATTTTGCTGGTTAATGATGACGGCAGGTGCACTTCTTATCCTTGAAGTTTTGCAGCCCCTTCCATTAGGCAGTAACATGGTTACACTCGCTAAACATTATCTCGGACGTCCGGGAGAAATTTTAATCTGGTTGTTTTACCTGGCATTACTTTATAGTTTACTTGGCGCCTACATATCGGGTGGCACCGATGTTTTAAAAAGCTTGCTAGTCGATTTTAATTTGCATGTTCCAACCTACATCGTTACTTGTTTATATACCCTAAGTTTTTCGCTAATCATTTTTAGTGGCATAAAATCGGTCGACTATGTAAATCGAGGACTCATGTTTGGGAAGCTTGGTGTATATTTCTTACTCATTCTTATCATTGCTCCATTTGTAAAATTTCAAACCTTTTCAAATGGACATTTTTTAAAACTATTGCCAAGTCTATCGATTCTTATCACTTCATTTGGCTTTGGTTCTATTGTGCCCAGTCTTCGCGATTATTGGCAAAATGATATTCCCCAGCTTAAACGCATTATTTTATGGGGATCTTTAACACCACTTATTTGTTATTTGCTTTGGAATTTTGTCATCATGGGAGCGGTCTCTCAAACCGGTCCGTGGGGGTTGAGTACATTATTACACAGTGATCATGCGACCAGCGGTCTTGGTAAAGGATTGGCAGAAACAACCCAAAGCTCTGCAATTTTTAGCATGTTTAATTTTTTCAGCTGCATATGTATGCTCACCGCATTTTTAAATGTATCCTTAGGTTTATTTGATTTTCTCGCCGATGGTTTAAAACTTAAAAAAACAGGTTATCAGGGTTATAGTGTGCTTTTTTTTACATTTGTTCCTCCCTTAGCGATTGTTTTGGTTAACCCTGGCATTTATATACAAGCCTTAAATTATGCGGGTATCTTTTGTATAATATTATTGCTAATGTTTCCAATTCTTATGGGCTTTAGAGCGCGTATAACCCATCAAACAGATACAATACATCTTTTACCAGGCAAATATTCTTTTTTAAGTATTCTTTTTATCATGGGTTTATTATGTATGATGATTCCTTACATGATGCATTAATGAGTTCAATTCCAGAAATCAAAATTAGACCCTTTTTAAAGTGGGCAGGCAATAAATTTCGGTGTTTGAACCATATTTTACCTCGATTACCTGCAAAACATCGCCTGATTGAACCTTTTGCAGGTTCTGGGGCAATTTTCCTCAATACGCATTACAATGAGTATATTTTGAATGATAAAAATCCTGACTTAATACAGTTATATGTACATCTCAAGGAATATCATCATGATTTTATTAATTATTGTGCCTCATGGTTTAAGCCCGCAAATAATCAAAAAGAAATATTTTACCGAATGCGACAGCAGTTTAATGAATGCCAAGATCCCTTATTGCGTTCAGCACTATTCTTATATCTGAATCGACATGGCTACAATGGCCTATGTCGATATAACCTAAAAGGCCAATATAATGTTCCTTTTGGACGGTATATTTTGCCTTATTTTCCAAGAAAGGAACTGGAATGTTTTGTAAAGAAGTCGCACCAGGCACATTTTACACAAGATGATTTTATGGAGGTCTTCAAACACACGCAAATTGGAGATGTGATTTATTGTGATCCGCCTTATGCGCCATTAAGCCGTACTGCAAATTTTACAACATACACCAAGGGAAATTTTCTCGAAACAGAGCAAAAAAAGTTGTTAAAATGTGCGCAAGATGCATGTCAAAAGGGAGTGCATGTGATCATTTCAAATCATGATACAGATTATACCAGACAGCTATATCGAGATGCGCATGAAATTCATTCATTTCCAGTTGCTAGAACCATCGCGTGTCAAGGAAAAAAAAGAGTTCCAGTAATGGAACTCCTCGTCTATTATAAACCGAATTAGAAGGCTATTTGAAATGCTTCTTGGGTTCTTTAAATATGAAACATAAAAGAATCACCAAAACCATTGATAACGGAAGAACGCTCAAGGCTTTTTGATAATCAGCGATCTGGTATACATAGTGACCTTCGGTTAAGCAACGGTGTCCAAACAGATCGAGAATCCACCCCACGGTTGGTTGTAATACAGCCCCTAATAAAGTCACAATCATATTAATGACAGCAAAGACAGTTCCAGATATTCGTGTCTTACTAATTTCTTTACCCATCACAAAAACGATAATTTCAGTTGATGTGAATATGCCATAAAATAAAATCATCATATTCAGGATGGTATAACTTAAATGTTCAACGTACAGGACCGTGTAAATGGATATTAATCCCCCAATTGCGCCCAAAAAGAGAGGCATCACGCGATTTGCAAATTTGTCTGATAAATAACCACTTAAAGGAGCGCCAATCGCCCAACCAATAAATAACATCGACATGGTATGCGCTGATTGCGTCTTGGTGAGTTGATGAGCTTGCTCTAAATAAGTCTGTCCCCATAGCTCTCCAAAAACTGATAAAGATGTATATAAGCATGCTCCTATCAAGCCAACCATCCAGACTTTAAATGAAGATAATATTTGAAAGACTTCTTTGAAAAATGGTTTTAAGGATGTTTTGTGTTGTTGCATATATTCTTTATTATCGCGAGCAGAGGCAAAAATAACTAAGGTTAGGATTGCTCCTATCAAAACGGCACCCATCAAGACCGCGTTCAAGCCAAGCGTCTGAGTTGCTTTTGTAATTTTCATTTCAGCATAAACGTTACCCAACATACTCAAAGTTGTCATGATGCCGGCAAATAATGAGAATAATTCCTTCGGTAACCACATCGTCGAAAGTGTTAAAACGCCAACAAATGCAAAGGAAGAACCAAATCCTACTAAAAAACGCCCAAAACCAACCAAAGGTAACCAAGTTTCATATGCAAACATATAAGAACCTAAACAACAACATGCGCATGCAATGGTTAATAAACGACGTGGTCCAAATCGATCCATTAGCATCCCGACAGGAAGTTGCATTGGCGAATATGCAAAATAATATAGGGCAGAAATCTGGCCAAACATCGCTGCTGATATATGACCAAAATGAACACTTAATTCTGATTGTAAAATACCCGGAATTATACGAAGCACAAATTCATAACAATAGAAAAAGGTTGCTAATATACAAATAATCAAGCCATAGATTAAATGATGCGTAGATTGCAAATTCTTAACTCGGTTTAGCATGTGTTTCTCGAATAAAGAATGTTAAGAACACCGCAGTCATAATTCCAACAGGAATGATACTCATTGCCAATCGATAATCGGCTGCACTATAGAGCCAATGAACTTGATTCATTGCTATTCCTTTAGGAATATCGCCTGCATGATGGTAACGAAGGCTCAAATCCAATAAGCGTCCAATCATGGGTTGTAAAATCATCGCACCAATCATCACAATCATATTGGTAAGCGCAATTGCGGTTCCTGCAGAACGAGCCGGGCTTAGTTCCCGCCCAACTGCAAATACAATGGTTTGCGCACTATAAAACAATCCCAAAATAAACACACAAACATTAAGTGTATTCATTGATAGATGAGGAGCGTAAAGAATTATACACATCATGATTGCAGCACCCGTTGCTCCAACAATCATCGGTAACTTACGACGACGAATTTTATCCGAGATGGCTCCTATCGTCGGTGCACCAATCATAAACCCAAAGAAAACCAAAGAGTTTGCAAACGCCGCTTGTGTTTCAGTCAAATGATGTGCATGACGCAAATAAGGAATACCCCATAATTCTGCAAATACAGTTGTTGGCAAATAAACCATACAACCGTAGAAGCCATTGAGCCATATTTGTTTATTTTTAATAATACTACCCAAATCTTGGATTTTTTTACGCATGGTTTCTGATTCAGGGCCAGTAAAGACATGACGGGGATGATCTTTGATACCCACCCATAAAATAACTGCAAGGATAATCCCAAAAACCGCTATGTAATTCATGGATGTCTGCCATCCACAATGATTGACCCATGCCACTATGAAATTATCACCCATCATTGCACCAATGGTCCCTAGAGCAGAGGTCATACCTGCGACCATCGCAAGTTGGTTTTCAGGCAGCCACATGGTTGCAAGTTTTAATACCCCAACAAAAGCAAATGCTGACCCCATACCGACTAAAAAACGCCCCACGGCGGATAGAACAGGAAGATTAGTATCCGTGAATAAATAGGTACCAATAATACAAATAACGCACGCAAATGTGAGTAATCGCTTTGGCCCAAAACGGTCCATCATAATGCCAACAGGCAACTGCATTGGTACATAGGCATAATAATAGACTGCAGATAAAAAACCAAAACCTGTCGCTGTTAAGTTAAAATGTAATCTTAAAGCGTCTTCCATTGCGCTGGGTGCAATTCTTAGTAAGTATTCATAGGCATAAAAAACAGCACCTAAGGCACATATCAACCATCCTAAATAAGATGCTTGCTTTGTTCGATAAATATCCAAGTTCAACCCCTTGTAAATGATTTTCTCATAACATGAAACCGTCTGGAATTATCCGAGACGGTTTACACATGTTGCAATTGCTGCTTGAGCAACAGCTTGTGGGACTCGTTCACGTAACCGAGGATCAGTGGGCTTCGGTAAAATATAGTTTGGTCCAAACGTCCAATCCTGAACCAATGGATATGATTTCTTCACTGATTCTGGAACAGGTTCATGAACCAAATGACGTATAGCTTCAACTGCTGCGATTTGCATCGCTTGATTGATGCATTTTGCACGTACATCCAATGCACCTCTGAAAATATAGGGGAAACATAGTACATTGTTAACTTGATTTGGAAAATCACTACGACCTGTAGCAATAATAACATCAGGTCGAGCTTTTTTGGCGGCATCTGGATATATTTCAGGTTTAGGATTTGATAATGCAAAAATAATCGGATTTGGCGCCATTAATTTTAACAAATCAGCATTTAATAAATCTGGTTTTGCCACACCAATAAAAACATCTGCACCAACCAAAGCATCTTCCAATGTACGTTGTTCAGTATTGCGTGCAAAAGCAAATTTATAGTCGTTTAAATCATCTCGACCGGTATGAATCACCCCTTTAGTATCCAGCAATAACATATTCTTTTTATCTGCCCCCAATGCAACTAATAAACGCATTGAAGCAAGGCCTGCAGCTCCCGCTCCTATACAAACAATTTTAGCATCTTTAAGCGATTTATTTTGAAGTTCTAGGGCATTTAATAAACCTGCTGCAACAACAATCGAGGTACCATGTTGATCATCATGAAATACCGGAATATCGAGTTGTTCCATTAAAGCTCTTTCAATTTCAAAACATTCCGGTGCTTTGATGTCTTCTAAATTGATTCCACCAAATGTTGGTGCAATACGCTTCGCTGTTGCAATAAAGTCTTGAGGGTCATTTGCATCGATTTCAATATCAAAAACATCAATATCTGCAAATTGTTTAAATAAAACTGCTTTTCCTTCCATTACAGGCTTACTTGCTAAAGGACCAACGTCCCCTAGTCCAAGAACTGCGGTTCCATTCGTCATGACCGCAATTAAATTGCCTTTTGTGGTATATCGATAAGCATTATTGGGATTTTCAGCAATGGCTAAAACGGGTTCTGCAACACCAGGTGTATATGCCAATGATAAGTCTTCCTGTGTCTGAGTAGACTTTGAAACTTGTACACTTAATTTTCCAGGTGTTGGAAATTCATGATAGTGAAGTGCGCGTTCTTTCAAGAGTGTATCACTTGCCATAACTATTTCTCACTAATTATTTTATTTAGAATCAAAGATGAAGAAAATCAAAAGGTACAGAACTGTACCTTTTGAAAAAGACTATATTAAGACTGTTGATCAGCTTGAGAAGAAACTCTAGACTTGTAACGATCGCGGAAACGTTGTACACGACCTCCGGTATCCACTAATTTTTGTTTACCGGTATAAAATGGATGACACTGAGAGCAAACTTCAATGTTTAATTGTTGGTTTGCCATCGTAGAACGGGTTTCAAATTGGTGACCACAACTGCAAGTCACTTTGACCGCGTGATAACTTGGATGAATATCAGCTTTCATGCAACGACTCTCTTAAAAATAAAAAATAATCCAAAAATGGATCGGCTTAAAAAGTAGTAAGACAATATCAAAACTGAATCAAAAGGTCAATGCATAAATCATATAATTATCATCTAAATCCGAAATATATTAAATCATAATGATTTATTAAAGGGCATTATTTAGATTTTAAATGCATTTTTTATCAATTTTACTCCGTAAAATCCGATAATGTTGCCCAAACAGGCGCATGATCTGAAGGACGCTCATGTTTTCGAGGCTGAACATCAATACCTGACGCCATACAATGTCTTAATAAACTGGGTGTCATTAATATATGATCTATTCTTAATCCCATTTGTCGACGAAACGCTGCTNNATAGTCCCACCAAGAATACAAACTATCTTCATGATGATGCAACCTTACCGCATCACCAAGCCCTATGCGAAGTAATTTTTGAAAGGCGGTTCGTTCAGGCTCGCTCACTAAAACTTGGCCATCCCAAACTTTTGGATCATGGACATCAATATCTTCTGGTGCGATATTAAAATCTCCGACCACGATAACTTTTGAGTATTTTTGAATTTGCTCTTGAACAAACTGTTGCATGGCATTAAGCCACTCTAACTTATATGAATACTTTTCTGAACCGACACTTTGACCATTTGGTATATAAAAATTAATCAATCGTATATTGTCGACGGTAACAGCGAGAATGCGTTTTTGTTCATCTTGATAGTTTGGAAATTGAGTCTCGGGCTCTGTCAACGCTAATCGAGAAATCCATGCGACGCCATTATAGGTTTTTTGCCCACTAAATATAACGTCAAAACCGGCTTCTTCAAATACTTCTTTTGGAAATGCATGATCTTCTAATTTTGTTTCTTGTAAAGCCAAAACATCTGTTTGACTATCTTCTAGCCATGCCAAAACTTGTTCTAGTCTGACCTTTAGTGAATTCACATTCCAACTGGCAACTTTAAGCATGATTTAAACCTATATAATCAATTATCACGGGTGCATGATCTGAAAAGAAAGGCGTTGGAACAATTTCAACACGTTCTATATGAGATTTTAGTTCTGGTGAAATCACATGATAATCAATTCTCCACCCCACATTTTTGGATCGGGCCGCCCCTCTTGCCGACCACCAGCTGTATTGCTCTTCAGACTGATTCAATACACGAAACGCGTCGACATATCCTATATCGTAAAAAACCGTATCCAACCAGGCACGTTCTTCAGGGAGAAACCCAGAATTTTTTTGATTCGATTTCCAATTTTTCAAGTCGATTTTCTGATGCGCAATATTCCAATCGCCACAAATGATCATGCGACGATTTTCACGTTTCTTTTCCTCTAAAAAATCTTGAAAACGCTTTAAAAAATTCATTTTTACATTTTGCCGTTCGGGACCGGATGTTCCTGATGGCATGTACACAGAAACCAATGAGAAATGTTCATAATCAAATTGAATAAATCGACCTTCGGTATCGCTGTGAACATGACCCAATTGGCGTTGAATATGCAGTGGTTTCTGTCGAGAAAAAATGGCCACGCCACTATACCCTCTTTTTTCAGCATCCTCAAATTCAGCATAATAACCTTCAGGAATCACTGATGATATATCTTTTTCCTCAGATGTTTTCATTTTGGTTTCTTGTATACAAACAAAATCCGCATTTTGTTCGGCTAACCAATCATAAAACCCTTTACGAATTGCAGAACGAATACCATTGGCATTAAAGCTAATGACTCTCATGATTTTTTTAACTTTAATGCTATTTCAGCCAAACGCGTTCCCGTTGCCATAGCCAATGATTTTTCATCATCACTAATGGGTAAATCATTATCAACGCCAGATACGTGGGTTGGCCCATAAGGTGTTCCGCCAGTTTTTGTTGAAGCAAGGGCCTCAAATTGATATGGCGTTCCGACCATGACCATACCATGATGCATTAATGGAATCATCATGGTCATGAGCGTGGTTTCTTGTCCTCCATGCCATGAGCTTGATGAACTAAACACCATTCCTGGTTTATTAATTAAGGCGCCCTCCAGCCATAGGCCTGAGGTACTATCTAAAAAATACTTTAATGGTGCAGCCATGTTTCCAAATCGAGTAGGGCTTCCAAGCGCAAGTCCTGTACAGTTTCTTAAATCATCCAATGTGACATAAGGTGCGCCTTGGTCTGGTACCATGGGTGCAACTGCTTCGCACACCAATGAGACATCGGGAACAGTTCTAATTTTTGCCTCTATTCCTGAAACCCTCTCAATCCCTCTTGCGATTAGGTTAGCAAGCTCTGCCACAGCACCAGTTTTAGAGTAATACAACACCAATATATAAGGTTTTACTAAATTCGTCATAATATATATCTTGAAAGATCTTCATCGGCGACCAAGGCACCCAAATGAGAGTTAACGTACGCTTCATCAATAACAACTTGATGGCCATTTTTATCGGTTGCTTCAAAGGATAGGCTTTCTAATAAACGCTCCATGACCGTATACAACCGGCGAGCACCAATATTTTCTGTTTTCTCATTGACCTGCCAAGCGACTTCCGCAATTCGATGGATACCTGATGCTTCAAAAACCAATTCCAATCCTTCAGTTGCCATAAGCGCAACATACTGCTCCGTTAATGATGCTTCACGGTCCGTGATGATTTTAACAAAATCATTCGTTGTTAACGCATTCAGCTCCACACGAATTGGTAAACGACCCTGCAGTTCTGCTATTAAGTCACTGGGTTTAGACATATGAAATGCACCCGATGCAATAAACAGTATAAAATCAGTTCGAACTTGTCCGTATTTTGTTGTAACTGTAGTACCTTCGACCAAAGGTAGTAAATCACGTTGAACGCCCTCACGAGATACATCGGCGCTATATTCAGATCGTTTCGCAATTTTATCTATTTCATCAATAAATACGATACCGTTTTGCTCAACCAATTCGATAGCTCGCACCTTAATATCTTCTTCATTAATGAGTTTTTGCGCTTCTTCATCGATGATAATTTTATAAGCTTTCTTAATGGGTAATTTTCGAGTTTGTGTTTTATTCGATCCCATTTGTTGAAATAAAGATTGCAGTTGATTGGTCATCTCTTCCATGCCAGGGGGAGCCATAATTTCAACGCCCATCGAAACCGTTTGTACTTCAATTTCAATTTCTTGGTTATCGAGTTGACCTTCTCGCAATTGTTTTCTAAACAATTGGCGTGTAGAGGAATCTTTCTCCGCAGCACTCACACCTCTCACGGGTGGCAATAAAATATCTAAAATCTTTTCTTCTGCTGCTTCTTCTGCCAAGGTTTGAAAACGTTTCATTGCATTTTCACGTTCCATCTTGACAGAGATATCCACCAAATCACGAATAATCGAGTCGACATCGCGGCCTACATAACCAACTTCCGTGAATTTAGTCGCCTCAACTTTAATGAAAGGTGCTCCTGCAAGTCGTGCAAGCCGTCGAGCAATTTCGGTTTTCCCAACGCCTGTAGGTCCAATCATGAGAATATTTTTTGGCATAATTTCGTTGCGCAATTCATCATTTTGAATTCGCATGCGTCGCCATCGATTTCTTAAAGCAATAGCAACTGCCCTTTTGGCATCATGTTGTCCAATAATAAATTTATCTAATTCAGCCACAATTTCGCGTGGTGTCATCACACTTGGAATATCATTTTGCATTTTTATAATCCAACTTCTCTAGAGTAAGGTTATGGTTACTGTAGATACAAATATCTGCAGCCAAATTTAAGCTATTCTTCACTACATCTTCAGCAGATAACTTACTGTGGGCAACCAAAGCTCGCGCAGCGGCAAGTGCATACGGCCCACCTGAACCAATTGCAATAATGCCATACTCGGGTTCAATAACATCCCCATTTCCAGTAATGATCAAAGAAGAGGTTTCATCTGCAACAGCTAGTAAAGCTTCAAGTCGTCGAAGCATTTTATCTGAACGCCAGTCTTTAGCCATTTCAACCGCTGCACGCACTAAATGACCTTGATGTTTTTCTAATTTTTGTTCAAATCTCTCAAATAGTGTAAATGCATCGGCCGTTCCACCCGCAAACCCGGCCAAAACTTTATCTTTATATAAGCGACGTACTTTTCGGGCATTTCCTTTCATCACAGTGTGGCCCATGGTCACTTGACCATCGCCACCAATTACAACCTGACCATTCTTACGAACGGAAAGAATGGTTGTTCCTCGAAATTGTTCCACGAATATTCCTTAATAGACTAACTGATTGTTATTAAAAGTATGGGCATATTCTTTGATTTCAAGTCTTGATACAGATTTTATTTCAAGAAACTTACACCACTTTCTAAAGGTGCTAAATCAAAAAAATTCGCGATGGTCTGACCAACGTCAGCAAATGACTCTCTTCGACCAATACAGTCTGATTCTACATTCAGACCATACATGATGACAGGTATGTATTCACGTGTGTGGTCTGAGCCCTCTAAGGTTGGATCACAACCATGATCAGCAACAATGAAAACCAAATCATTGGGTTGTAAGCGCTGCTCTAATATAAGCAATTTTTTATCAAATGCCTCTAATGCTTTGGCATATCCCATCACATCTCGACGATGTCCATATTTGGAATCAAAATCGACAAAATTGGTAAACACCAGCGTGCCTGGATTTGAAGTTTGAAATGCATCTATTGTAATATCAAACAATTCATCATTGTCTTTACCATATAAGCTTGAAGATATCCCCTGATGTGCAAAAATATCTGATATTTTCCCTATGGATATGACATGATGACCGGCTTTTTTTAGATAATCTAACAAAGTCAGTTTAAAAGGAGGGGTCGTATAGTCTTTACGATTTGACGTTCGTACAAAATGACCTGGCTCTCCAATAAATGGTCGTGCAATCACACGCCCAACATTGTATTCATCGACTAACAGACGTGCAATTTGACTAATGCGGTATAATTTATCTAAACCAAATGAGCGTTCGTGTGCTGCAATTTGAAAAACACTATCAGCCGATGTATACACAATCGGGTAACCTGTTTTCATATGTTCGTCACCTAAACGATCAATAATTTCGGTGCCGGATGCATGACAATTTCCTAAAATCCCTGGCAGACCCGTTTCTTTTAAAAAATCATCAATTAATGCTTGCGGAAAACAAGGTACTGTATTGGGAAAATACCCCCATTCAAACAAAACCGGAACACCCATTAATTCCCAATGACCGCTCGGAGTATCTTTTCCCAAACTGGTCTCAACAGCATAACCATATTTTGAATCAGGCTCAGGTAACGACTTGATTTTATCTTTTAGCATGCCACTGCTTTCATTCAATGCATGCAACAAACCCCAACGTGTTAAGTTAGGAATTTTTAAAGGCCCATGAGAAGATTTCTCACAAGCTTCAATGATATGCCCAAGTGTATTGGCTTTTTCATCACCGTAGCGTAAAGCATCTTCAGATGCACCTATCCCCAGAGAATCCATCATTAAAATACAAACACGTCTATCATCTGTCATTTATCATATTCCTAATTCATTTCACGCGCATGAACGTCCCGAAGACGTCCAATTAAAGTATAAGCAAGTGCAACCCCTAATGGTAAAATAATAGCTGCAGATTGAAAGCTTCGCAATCCATATTCTCCAGCCGTATCCGCAGAAAAATAGATTAACAAAAAACTATATAGATTCTGATAAACAACATAACCGCCTTGCGTCAACACAGAAATTGCACTCACAGCCATCGCTGTCATTTGTGGCGAGCAACTTTCAGCAACCAACGCGTAACTAATCACTTGAGCTGCGGTCACCAAACCCAATAAAAAAAATAATAACCCCATGCTCACCTTGCCAATGGGGGCGTACATAATGCACAAGATAATCCATAAAGTCATGACGGCCGCAATTTTCATAGGTATGACCCTTTTACCTAATTGATCAGAAATCCATCCAACAAGGGGACCGCCTATAATCGAGCCTAAAAATAACATGGAATTAATAACAGCTGCCTCAGATTTTGAGATTTGGCAGCGTTGCATCAAATATAAGATACCCATCATTGCACCAAAGACCGCAACTGCCATATTCATTAAGCTGGTATACATTGCAGCCTTCATAATCGAAGCATTTAAATATATTCTTTTAAAAATTTCAATGACCGATATTTTGACGCCATCATGTCGCCCCGCATGAAATCGATTTTCTTGGATTCCCAAAAACATGACAAACCATAATATCAATCCGAACCATGCAATACCTTGTACGGATAAACGCCATCCCCATTCATTAACCAAAAGCGTTAAAGGATATTGTGATAGAATGCCTCCTGTCATAGCAAAAGTCACAACCAATCCTGTTACCATAGCCATTTTATTCAAAGGGAACCAACGAGAGGCAACACGAATTGGTCCTAGAAAACAGAACGCACTCCCAATTCCTGTGACAAAACGACATAACAATGCCGTATAGAAATGAGTGGTTTGCGCGAAGATAAATGTACTACCGACACAAAGAAACATTGCAAATAACAATGTTTTTTTAGGGGAGTAATGATCAAGCACATAACCTGCAATAAATAAAAAAAGGACATTCGAAAAATAATAAATGGTCGATAAATAAGTAACACCCTTAGGACCTATTTGAAAATCCTTCATTAAGTTATCTGCAATAGACGCAAACATATTTCCTTGAATAAATTCATAGAAAAAAAACAATGACGCAGAAAAAACAACAAAATAAGGTAGCCATCTTGATGTCCTGCTGACATCATCTTTTGTTAATTGCATAAAATATTAACGCTCCAAGTGATGTTTACAAAACGTTTCTTTCATGAAGACTAACATTAGAAGTGCCAACATAATACTAATGGGGAACATCATCATGGCCCCACGAAACGCCTCTTCAGTTGGGACGGCATCAACCATTTGATGTTGATTGAGTAACCATCCGAATATCATCTGTGCACACATTCCTCCCCCCATAATAATCATCGAAGCCAGAGAACATGCGCGTCCTGCATAAACCGCTGAATTACTTTCAGCGATTAAGGGGTAACTAACCACTTGTGTTGATGTTACACAACCCAAGCTAAAGAAAATAAACATCAATTCAGAAACCGACAATGATTGCTTCATGCAACACATTGGATAACACAATACCAATGCCAATATTCCGCCAATCCACATCATATACTTTCGTCGACGCATTCTATCGGATAACCATCCGGCCAATGGACTACCAATCATGCTACCAAAAAATATCATACTTACAATATTACTGGCTTGAACCACTGTAACATGATGAACGATTTGTAAATATTGCATACCCCATAATGCACATAAAACCATAATAGGTAGATTTAAACATGATGTGTACACGCCTGCACCAATATTTTGCATATGAAATATTTTTTTAAAACCCTGCCAAAACGTTATTGCATCGACATGCGACGTATGTTGGTAATCATGGGGCTCATTACGAACAAATATCATAATTAAAACCATCACAATCACGCCAAAAATGACATTACCAGTCATCACTATACCCCAGCCAAATGTTTCCAATAACCACACCAGCGGTGTATGCGCAAACATTCCACCAAGAAAGGCCATATTGACTAAAATCCCCATGGCAAATGCTTGGCGATGACCAGGAAACCAACGGCTAACTAAAACAACCAATGAAACAAAACAAAATGCATTGCCTATGCCGGACATAAGACGCCCTACAAAAGCTAGCGTAAACACATGACTGTAGGCAAAAATAGCCAAACCCACAACTGAAGCTCCGAGACTCCAAAGAATCACTTTACGGGGACCAAACTTATCAAGCAATAAACCAGCTGGAAGTAAAAAAAGAACATTCCCCCACAAGAAAGAACTTCCTAAAAGCCCAACTTGAGAGGCTTTTAAATGATAAAAATTTTGTACCCAATGATTTAATGCATCAAAACTACTTAATTGTATAAACTCAAATAAAAAGAATAATCCAGCAAAAAAACACACTAACCATGCCTGCAATAATGAAGGTTTGTCTATACCTGAAGCGACTTGTACCTGAGCTGTCATTCTCAAATTCCATTGAGATTAAAATTTGTTGCGAAGTATAACAAAATTTATTGTTATTAAAAAGAAAGTTTAATTTAAATCCCAATACAAATTTTAAACATTTCAGGATTGCTGTGCTATATTAATTTAAAAGCGTTGAAAAAAGGGATTTTAAAATGCCAAAATCATCCAAAAACGATTTGTTCATGGGGCATCAGTTATTACAACAACCCTTACTTAATAAAGGAACCGCGTTCACGCATGCCGAACGAGAAAAATTCCAGTTATTTGGATTACTCCCTGAGCGAATTGAAACCATTGAACAACAACTTCAACGTTGTAACAGCGAGTTTTTTCGCAATACCTCACCATTATCTAAACATATTTATTTACGCGCCCTCCAAGATAACAATGAAGTCCTGTTTTACCGTTTCCTTAAAGAACATATTGAGGAATCACTCCCCATTATTTATACCCCCACAGTCGGAGACGCATGTGAGCAATTCCATCATATCTATCGTAAATCTCGTGGCTTATTTTTAAACTACTCCGATAGAATTTATTTACGTCGTATTTTTGAAAATGTCAAAAAAGAACGGGATGTAAAAGTGATTGTGATGACAGATGGAGAAAGAATACTAGGACTTGGCGACCAAGGCGTGGGTGGGTTAGGAATCCCCATCGGAAAGTTATCCTTATACAGTGTTTGTGGTGGCATCCATCCCAAATATACTCTACCCATTGTTTTAGATGTAGGTACCAATAATGCTCAACGCATTAATGACATACAATATTTTGGCTGGAAACATCCACGATTAACCGGAAAAAAATATTTTGATTTTGTGGATGAATGTATTCAAATTATTAAAGAAGTATTCCCCAATGTTTTATTACAATTTGAAGACTTTGCACAACACAATGCACACGCCATTCTACATACCTATCAAGATGAATTATGCTGTTTTAATGATGATATTCAGGGTACTGCTGCAGTTGCCTCCTCAACAGTTATTGCAGCAATTCGACAAATAAAAGGCGATTTTAGCAAACAAAAATATGTCATCTATGGAGCAGGTTCAGCAGGATGTGGCTTTGCACAACTTCTCGTCGATATCATGATTCAACAAGGCACTAACCCAAAAGATGCTTATCAACAATTTTATATGATTGACAGAAATGGTCTTATTCATGATAAAATGCAAAATTTATTAGAATTTCAAAAAGATTTTGCACAACCATATGAATCGATTCGACATTTATTTCCTGAAGAAAAACCCATTTTATTAGAGCAAGTGATTGATAAAATCCAACCGCAATTATTGATAGGTGTTTCTGGACAAAAGGGACATTTTACGCAAAAAATTGTCGAAAAAATGTGCTTTTATCAAAAAAACCCCATTATCTTTCCTTTATCGAATCCAAATGACAAATGCGAAGCAACACCCGAAGATATATTGAATTGGTCGAAGGGACGAGCCATTATTGCAACTGGTAGCCCGTTTATAACATCCTATAATGGCAAACCCGTCCGAATTCCACAATGTAATAATGCCTATATTTTTCCAGGTATGGGGCTTGCTGTTATTGCTGGAAAAATTCCCCGCGTGACGCAAAATATGTTTATCGCTGCAGCGTTGGCTTTAAGCAAACATTCAACGAAATCTCTACTTCCCGAACTTCATGAAATTCGAGATGTCAGCCGTTTCATTGCTAAAGCAGTTATCCAACAAGCCATTAAAGATGACTTATGTAAATTATCAGACATTAATAAAGCCATTGATGAAACCATGTGGGATCCTCAATACGAATAAGGATAATGATTATGCGACGTAAATGGTATTTGGGGTTTGGCATCGTTTTGTTATCAATATTTTATATTTTTGTTATGCTTCATGATACAAGATGGTTTATCGGTTTATTGATACCTATTATTGGCCTAGGGATTTATGATTTTTTTCAAAAAAAACATAGTATTTTAAGAAATTTCCCCGTTTTAGGTCGTATTCGCTTTTTACTGGAGTTTTTTAGACCTGAAATTCGCCAATATTTAATTTCTGATGATATCGAAGAAAAACCTTTCAGCCGAGAACAACGCAGTATCGTTTATCAACGTTCAAAAAATGAATTAGAAACCGTCCCCTTTGGCACACAACTAAATACTGGTGCCATTGGTTACACCTGGATTGCTCATTCCATTATTCCAGTGCATCCCAATGATGTTGAGCCTCGCATCACGATTGGTGGGGCAAAATGCAAACAACCCTATTCATCCTCAAGAATGAACATTTCAGCCATGAGTTTTGGTGCGTTATCATCACATGCATTGATTGCGCTTAATTTAGGCGCCAAAATTGGTAACTTCTCTCACAATACGGGTGAGGGTGGTATCAGTGAATATCATCTGAAAGGTGGTGATTTGGTGTTTCAAATTGGCACAGGTTATTTTGGATGCCGTGATGACAAAGGGAATTTCGATCCGGTCGAATTCAAAAAAGAAGCAAACCGACCTGAAGTTAAAATGATAGAGATTAAACTATCTCAAGGTGCAAAACCAGCGCATGGTGGTATTTTGCCTGCGGCAAAATTAACAGAAGAAATTGCTCGAGTGAGAAAGGTTCCTATGGGAAAAGATGTTTTGTCTCCTATTACGCACACCGCATTTCACACACCCGTTGGACTTTTAAAGTTTGTTCAACAACTGCGTGAACTATCTGGTGGAAAACCGATAGGGTTTAAATTATGTATCGGCCAACATGAACAATTTCTTGGAATATGTAAAGCCATGTTAGATACGCATATTTTGCCTGATTTTATATCAATTGATGGTGCGGAAGGAGGCACCGGCGCGGCACCGCTTGAATATAGCAACTATTTAGGCCAACCTTTAGAAGAGGCATTGGTTTTTGTTCATAATGCGTTAGTCGGCATTAATGTTCGAGATCAAATGCGAATTATCTGTACAGGAAAAATCATTACTGGATTTGATATGGTTTTACATCTTGCCTTAGGAGCAGATATTTGTAATTCCGCTCGAGGCATGATGATGTCTTTAGGATGTGTTCAATCACGACAATNNGACAATGTAATTTAAATACTTGTCCAACGGGCGTTGCCACACAAAATCCTAGACTTGAACGAGGACTTGTTATTGATGAGAAGAAACATCGTGTCTATAATTTTCATAACAACACCATCAAAAGTTTTTGTGAAATTGTTGGTGCCATGGGATTGATAAATCCTAGTGAGATTCGTCCCGAACAATTAATTCGTCGAGTGACTGAGACCCGTTCAAAACGACTCAATGAAATCTATCATTTTATTGAGCCTGGCGCGCTTTTAGGTGAAGAAGTTCCAAATTTATTTAAGGATGCGTGGGAAAAGGCGAATCCCGACAGATTTTAAATGATAAGAAAATAATGCTAAGATAATTTTTATAACCAAATCAAATTTTTTTACGATGAAAAAAACGATTTTGCTATTAAGTTGCGAACATGCGAGCCCATATATTCCTGATGATTTTCAGCATTTGGATATTCCTCAATCTAAAAATCCTTTTATAAAATATGATCCTTACGCTGATGAGCTAACGAAAAATATTGCTCATCATTTAAATTGTGAATATTTTTTGAGTAATATCAGTCGCCAATTAATCGACCTTAATAAGCCTGCGCATTCGAATCATTGTTTTTCATTACCACTTTCAAATGAACATCAAAAACATCTTTTGGAACAGTATTATCATCCTTATCACAATCGAATATTTCACACCATCCAACAACATATTAATCATAATCATCAAGTCATGCATGTTTCCGTTCATACGTTTAATCCTGAAGAAAATGGTATTGAACATAATGCTGCTATTGGATTATTGTATGACCCTAATCGACATGCAGAAAAAGAAGTCGTTCGAATTTGGAATGAACTCTTCATTAAACGCACCCCCTATCGCGTCCGATTAAATTACCCACGTTCGGGAAAATCGGATAACTTAACCAGTTTATGTCGAAAAAAATGGCAAGAGAATGATTATCTTGGCATCGAATTAGAATGCAATGCATCCCTTTTAGGCGATGAGCAATTTTCTGTGGAGCTCTATAACAATATCAATGAAACCATATGCAACTTACTTGAAATGCTCTAATGACATTTTGCACATAGTCCATATATGACAAGGGTGTGATCGGTCATTTTAAACTGTTTTTGTTTTGATATATTCTCTTGTTGTTTTTCAATGATATCATCTGCGAATTCTTCTATCTTACCGCAACGAATACAAACCAAATGATCATGATGCTCCCCTGTTTGCAATTCAAACAGTGAAAACCCCTCTTCAAAATTTAATTTTTTTATAAGTCCACCCGATGCAAATTGAGTTAATATCCGATAAACCGTGGCTAACCCGATATCATTTTGAGTTTTTTTAATTGCATCATATATTGCCTCCGCACTAAAATGACGCAAATTCGACTGATCTAAAATTTTTAGTACTTTTAATCGCGGCAGTGTGACTTTTAAGCCCATCTTTTTTAACACACCGGGATATTCTTTTTCAGTTAACATAGCCGCCCCTTTCAGACAAGACTCGAAAAATTTTCATAACATGATATGATGACGACATCGTTTCATAACATAATCATAACATGAGTATTTTTAAAGCAACATTATTTATCGCAGCTCTTGGTTTATCAAGTTGCCACTATTTATCATTTGCTCGCATCACCACCCAACAAGGTAATGTCATTACTGAAAAACAAATGCGCCAATTAAAAGTGGGCATGAGCAAAACTGACGCAGCTATTGCCTTAGGCAATAGCCTTATTACACCTACCTTTCAAAAAGATCGATGGGATTATGCCTACACCGTCCAAAAAGGCGAAGGAACTATCACGAAAAAATTTATTGTGCTTCACTTCAAACAAAATCGCCTTGCACAAATCGAACAAAACAACTAACGTTTTTTCTTGATCACCCTTAAGCGTCTTGCCTCTTTAGGATCAATTTGTAAAGGGGCATAGATTTCAATTCGTTCTCCAGCTTGCACAACGTGAGAAGCATCAACCAGCTTACCATAAATACCAACGGGGCGCTCACGTAATTCCACGTGACTCAATCCATGAACCACATCAGAGATCGTTAATCCCTCTTGCCATTCCACCCTTTGAAGCTGCAAAGGTCCATGGGCTTGTAATTGGAAAAAAATCTCAACAAATTTCTTCATGATAAGTCATCGCTCGTTCACAAAAAGAGTCCACCATCTTATCTGCGATTTGTTCAAAGATAGGACCTAAAAACATTGAAAACATTTTATTCGCAAATTCAAATTCCAAATCAAATGATATCTGACATCCCTCAGGAACTTCATCAAAACGCCAAAAACCCTCGAGGTGCTTAAATGGACCATCAATAAGACGAATTTCAATCATTTTATTGGTTTGCAAGCGATTTCGGGTGGTAAATGATTTGGTTACACCACCTGCAAAAATTTCCAATGTGGCTTGTACTTCAGCTTCATCGCGGTGATGAACAATACCCTTCGATATATAAGGTAAGAACTCATGATATTTTTCAATATCATTGACCAAATTAAACATCTTCTCAGTCGTGAATGGGACGATACGCGATCGCTTCACAAGTGTCATAAAACCTCCGCTGATGAAATTTGTTGTGCAAGCCATTGAGATAAATCAATGATTTCTTTTGCACACACTGAATGCCCCATATTATAGTCTATTTTATAGATAGCATTAAACCCCTGCCCGAGCAAATAAGATTCACTTTTAGCAGTCCAAGCTGGCAATACAATCTCATCTTGTCGTCCAACCCCCATAAATATAGGCAGTTTCTTTCGTTGACAAATATTCAAATTTTCAACACATGGTAGGTATCCGGATAAAGCTACAATACCTCCAATATCTTGATGATAAGATAATCCCGCAAATAAAGAAATTGCAGCGCCTTGAGAAAAACCGGCAACGAAAATTTGATGGGACAATATGCCTTGGATCAATTGAGCTTCTATCACCTCGTGTACTGATTGCGTCGAAGCCATAATGCCTATTAAATCTTGTCTATCCGTTAAATTATCACCAATAATGTCATACCAAGCAGGCATCATATATCCTTGATTAATGGTCACAGGACGCATTGGCGCTGCCAAGTGTATGTGTCGAATGGGATGGGTTATCGACAAAGCTTGTGAGAGTCCAGCCATGTCATCGGGATTACTTCCCAGACCATGCAACCATATCACCACTGCTTGTGCTTTCTCCAAAGGTTCTTTAATATACATATCATTCTCATTAATAAATTTAAACATGGTTTTCAAATACATCATTCCCATTCTTGGGCTCATTCTTTGCTGTTCTGGATGCGGCCTTAAAGGCTCCTTATACTTACCCGAACAAAAGGCATCATGGTCAAAACATTAAATTTTAGCAAAATGCAGGCGCTCGGCAATGACTTTATGGTTATTGATACGTTTAAGCAAACATTTATACCTAACAAAAAAATGATTCAACAATGGAGTGATCGTCATTTTGGGATTGGATTTGATCAAATGCTTGTCATATCTTCTCCTAAAGATAGCAGCTACGATTACCACTATCAAATATTTAATGCCGATGGACAAGAAGTCGGACAATGTGGTAACGGAGCTCGTTGTGCAGCACAATATATTCATCGTTATCTTCATCCCCAAAAATCTCATTTCCATCTTCGAACTCACACAACCGATATTCAATTAGAGCTTTTAGATGGCCAAGTTAAAATAACACTACCCTGTCCTCATCATGAACCAGCTCAAATTCCATTTGATACAGACAACATTCAAACCCAATATCCACTTCAATTAAACCATAGCAAAACCATAAATATTCATGTGATAAATGTTGGAAACCCGCACGCCATTATGGTTGTCGATAATATTCATACCATCGATATTCACAAAATCGGGCCACAAGTCGAAAATCACCCTCGTTTTCCAGAAAAATGCAATGTCAATTTTATGCAAATCATCAACCATCAAGAAATTGCCTTACGTGTATGGGAACGTGGTTGTGGAGAAACACTGGCCTGTGGCAGTGGCGCTCTCGCAACAGCTGCTGCTGCTCGGTTATACCATCAGATGGCTTCCAATATAACGATTCATCAAGAAGGTGGCCAGTTAAATGTTTATTGGCCTAAGCTTGATGGCCCAATCTATCAAATAGGACCTGCGCAAGAGGTCTATCGAGGACAATTAGATGTATATTTAGAAGATGTTTAAAAAACATCCATCTATTGCTTTCTTTAAAATAGTCATTCAAAATCAAAGATTACTCATTTGACCATATAAGTTATGTATATCGTAATTTTAGGTGCTGGTGAAGTTGGTAGTTCTATAGCAACAAACTTAGTTTCTGAAAATAATGACATTACCATCGTTGATATCAATCCACATAAATTAGAGAAACTACAAGCACGATTGGATATCCAAACCGTTTGTGGCGGCGCATCTTATCCTGATGTTTTACAAAATGCAGGCATCCAAGAAGCAGACATGTTAATTGCCGTCACCAATAGTGATGAAATCAATATGACTGCTTGCCAAATTGCGTATACTCTTTTTAAAACACCCATTAAAGTAGCACGCATTCGTTCATCGCATTACACATCTCCGCAATTATTTTCAAATCATCATATCCCTGTAGATGTGCGCATCAATCCTGAATACCTAGTCACCAACCGTCTGATTCGCCTCATTGATTTTCCTGGCGCTGAAGATATTTTGGATTTTAAGAATGGCGCAGTGTTATTAGCGAGCATTAAATTTCATGCGCAACACCCCTTAGTGGACTCGACCATAGATAATATCAAAGGTCAAATTGAGGATTTAAATGCATTTGCAGTTTTGTTATATCGACAAAAAACCGTACACCCTATTACCGAAGATTTTATCATTAAAGCAAATGATCAAATTTATTTCCTAAGCCACCCACAGGTCCTTCAACAGATCTTCACACGCATCCATTCAAACCATGAACCTAACCATCGAATCATTATTGGTGGTGGGGGACATATTGGTGGAAAACTAGCACGCCATTTAGAATCACGTTATCAAGTCAAAATCATTGAAAGGAATATGGAACAAGCAAAAACACTTGCAAATACACTCAAACATACGTTTGTTTTAGAAGGTGATATTGCTGACAGTGAGCTTTTGATTGAAGAAAACATCCAAGAAACCGATGTTTTTTGTGCGGTAACCAATGAAGACGAAGCCAATATCATGTCTTGTTTACAAGCCAAATATTTAGGGGTCAAACAGACCATTGCCCTTATCAATCGGAAAACTTTTGTACCACTCATTGAGGATAGTCCGATTGATCACGCTATCTCACCAGAACTCATTACTGTTGGAAATATTCTAACCAAAGTCAGAAAAGGTCACATGCTTCAAGTTCATCGCATTAAAAATACCCCTTCAGAAATCATCGAATTGGTATTGGTGAATAAAGAAGAACATGCCAATTTAATTGGCAAACGCTTAGGGGAACTACAACTGCCCATCTCATGTCATATTGTGGGCATTATTCGTCAAAACAAGCTTATTTATCCCCAACCCAAAACGCAATTTTTAAAAAATGATCATGTGATTATACTCATCATCAATCAAAATCATCTTGAGATTTTAGAAGAGTTATTACAACATCCCATAACCCGTTAAGAGAAGACCTAAACATATGCACATCAAACATATATTAAGATTATTAGGCATGATGTTGATTTTTTTTAGTCTAAGCATGATTCCGCCATTGTTTGTCAATGGTTGGTATCATGAAGACTTACAACATGAATTTTCCAAAAGTTTTCTAATCATTTTCCTGCTTGGACTTGGTATATGGTATCTCTGTCGAAAAAGCTATAAAGAAATTCAAATCCATGATGGATTTTTATTGGTCATTCTGTTTTGGGTATTTATTTGCTTGTCTGCAACTTTGCCTTTTAAATTTATTTTACATGATAAAATCACCTGGCTTGATGCCTTTTTTGAATGTGCTTCAGGGTTAACCACAACTGGCGTTACCGTATTCACCTATCCAGAACAACTGCCAAAAAGTTTATTATATTACCGACAACAACTCACTTTCCTGGGCGGTATGAGTATTATTGTTTTAACCATTGCCATCATGCCCATGCTTGGGGTTGGGGGTACTCGAATTTATCGCACAGAAACCCCTGGCGCTTTCAAAGACACCAAATTTACACCGCGCATCACCCAGACAGCAAAAGCTTTATGGGCTGTTTACTTGTTTTTAACATTGTCATGTATCATTTACTTTAGGTGCGTAGGTCTATCTTGGTTTGAAGCCATTTGCGAGGGTTTTCCAACCATCTCAACCGGGGGATTGGTAACCCAAAGTCAAGGTTTTTCCTACTACCACAATGCAGCCCTGGAATGGGGAGCTCCTATCTTCATGTTATGCGGAAGTATTAATTTTGCCACCCATTTTATGGCACTCAAAAAAAGAAATATCTTGCATTACTGGGGAGAGGAAGAACTTCGATTTTTTATTTTTGTGATTTTAGGAGCCGTAATCTTAGGCGCTCTCATGTATTTTCAGCGTTACCAAGCGTTTTCCATTGCACATTTTCGACATATTTTTTTTACAACGATTTCACTCATATCCAGCTCTGGTGCAAGTTGTGTTGATTATTCACAATGGCCTTTATCTTTTATTTTAATGCTGTTGATTTTATCTATATTTGGGGGATGCCATGGCTCAACCAGTGGCGGCATGAAAATGATTCGGATTCTCATTTTAAGCAAACTCTACAATCGAGAAATTAAAGTGCTTCTTCATCCTCAATTGATTAGTCCATTAAAATACAACAACAAACCGATTGATAATTCAATTATCATGTCCTTGTTTTCATTTACCACGGCATTTATCACGCTATTTGTATTTTTGATTTTTTTGCTCGCTCTTGGCGGGAATGACTTAATGACTTGTTTGGCCATTGTAACGGGCACCTTAACCAATTCAGGAATATCTTTGGGTAGTATTTCCCTTTCGTATGAGCACATTAATCCCTATACCAAATTTATCAGCATTTTGAGCATGCTAGCAGGACGTCTAGAGATTTTCTCTTTATTTATCATCTGCTCCATTCCCTTTTGGGAGAATTAAACAGGATTTAAATCAGTTGCTATTTGAATACCATGTAAGATTAAATCAGGTAAATGCTCATCATACAGACCATATTTCTCAAACATCACTGAAAACCCCCCTGTGGCTAACACTTTAACCGATTGGTCTTTAAAGGTTTGAGCACGAAAGAGGTGAATCATTTCTTTGCAAGCCCCTAAGGTACCAAAAAATATCCCACTTTGAATGCCTTGCACCGTGGTGGTTGCGACAGCATGTTCAACTTCAACGACTTCAACCACAGGAAGTTTTGCGGTATTGCGAGCGAGGGTATCGACCAATAATCTAAAACCAGGATATATTGCACCGCCCAAATAAGATTTATTCGCATCAATGGCACAAAACGTAATGGCCGTGCCAAAATCAATAACAATTAAGTTTTGATTGGGGTATAAAGTGGTTGCTGCTATAGCATTCGCTAATCTATCGGCCCCCAATTCTGAGGCATTGCCATAATCAACACGTACGGAGGATTGTATGCCCGATTGAATAAAAAACGGGGTTACTGAAAAATACTTAATACAAGCAGAACGTAATGAATAGTCCAAATGGGGAACGACAGAACAAATCGAAATCTTGGTAACCTCTTCAGGATTCATTTGATTTTCACGCAAAACTTGTAATAAAAAAATTCCAAATTCATCAGAAGTATTGCTCTTTGAAGTTAGTCGAAAACGTAAAACCAAATCCTTTTGATGATTAAATAATCCACCAAATACTTGAGAGTTTCCCACATCCAAACACAATAACATGAAGCAAAACCTCATTCAAAAACAGTGAATTCATCATTTTAACACATGCCACATAAAAAAAAATCAGATGAAGAAACAAGGATGGGCTATTTTATGAAATAAAGAAAAAGTCGATCGATAAGCCGGGTTCTGTCGTGGACAACCATTCATCTGGGATAAATGTCACCATTTACCTCATGCGACCTACCCGAATTCCACACGGGTCGTGTGTTTTGATTTGCATCAAGTGAATTCCTATTTGGTCTTGCTCCAAGTGGGGTTTGCCCTGCCACGACTGTTACCAGTCGCGCGGTGCGCTCTTACCGCACCATTTCACCCTTACCCTTTCGGGCGGTATATTTTCTGTGGCACT
>DDPL01000031.1:31760-45778 GCA_002342175.1 Legionellales bacterium UBA2469
CCGGACTTTCCTCACCCACTCTGACGAGTGGGCGCGATTGCCTGACCGACTTTTAATACGGTTTATTAATCTTCACGTGTTCCGATGAACTCATCATCAAAGTAACGCTTTAATTTGGTACGTAATGTACCACGGCTAACGCCTAATACACGAGCCGCTTTAGATTGATTGTAACGGGTCATTTCCATAACCGTACGGAATAAAGGACCTTCAATTTCCTCTAAAACCAATTCATATAGGTTTAATTCAGCATCTTTAGAAACGTTTGAAGTTAAATATTGTCTAACAACTTTAACGATTTGGTTTGATAAAGATTCATTTTGTACTTCATTTGCAACTGTGTTCATATAACTAACCCTTAATCATTTTTTTAATAGTTCAAACAATTATTAGTGTTGGATTCATAAGAATTGACACGATGGGTTGAATAATACCAAAGTTCTCAAACAATGTAAATATTGTTTTATAGATATTCATTTATGAAGTAAAGCTTAAGAAATCCCTTAATTAATCCTTAAGATATGGTAAAACTCTCACCACAACCACACTGTCCTGTTTGCTTTGGATTCTGAAATGAAAACTTATTTTGTAAGCCTTGTTTTACATAATCAATAACCAGCCCAGGAAAGAAATGATAACTTTCTGGGTCAATTGCCAATACATAATCTTCTGCAAGCGGGAGTTTATGATCTTGTTCCAATAATTTTTTAACCGGCTCTAGCTCATACGCAAATCCTGAACAACCTCTTTTCTTAATGGATAAACGCATGGCTACAGCATTTTCTGTTGCGCGTAACACACTCAAAAGTCTTTTTTTTGCCGCATCCGTTATTCGAATATCAATTTTCGTGCTGGGTTGATAATACTGTACCGTACTCATTTCACATCCTTAGACATTATTATAGTCAATATGATACCAATTAAATCATAGATAGCGATGCTTTTACAACTCAAAAGCTAATATTTGCCAACTTTTCTTGTCAAAATTTCAATGGCTTGGTTCACTTCATCTTGGGCAGTCCAACGCCCCAAGCTCAGTCGAATGGTCGAGCGTGCTAATGCTTCTGAACGACCTAATGCTTGTAAAACATGAGAGACCTTACCTAAAGATGCTGAACACGCTGATTGACTAGAAACCATTAAAGGATAAAGGGTTGAAATCAAATCTGAACCATCCACACCAATAAAACTCATGTTTAAATTGCCGGCAATACGTTGTTCCATATCTCCATTCCAAAGCACATTATCCATGACTTTGGTCGCCTGATATATTTGTTGGCGAAAATCATATAGCCGTAATTGTTCAGATTCTCTCAGCTCAAAAGCAATTCTCACCGCTTCGGCAAACCCCACAATTTGAGCCGTCGGTAATGTTCCTGGACGAATGCTTTGTTCCTGACCACCGCCATAAATAATCGGCGACAATTGGATTCTAGGCTTACGACGGATAAATAATCCGCCAATTCCCTTTGGCCCATAAATTTTATGTGCTGAAAATGACATTAAATCAACCGCTAATTTTGACAAATCAATAACCAATGGTCCTAAGCTTTGTGCAGCATCCACATGAAATAAAATCCCCTTAGATCGCAATAATGCACCAATGGATGCAATATCTTGTATCACACCGATTTCATTGTTGACATGCATAACGGATACTAAAATCGTATCTGGACGAATCGCCTCCTCCAATGCCAATATATCAATTAAACCATTGGGATTAACATCCAGATAAGTCACATGAAAGCCTTCATGTTCTAAATGTTCAAAAACTTGCAGAACCGCGCTGTGTTCGGTTTTAATCGTTATCAAATGCCTACCTTGGCGCTGATAAGCGCGCGCTGCTCCCAAAATGGCGATATTATTTGATTCCGTCGCTCCTGAAGTAAAAATAAATTCTTCAGAACGAATATTTAACGCATTACAAATCGATAATCGATGCTCTTCAATGGCTTTTAGAGTGGCCTGTCCCATAGCATGATGGATGGAGCTTGCATTTGCGCACCATTTTCTCTCCGTTAAATAAGGAAGCATCGCTTGAAAAACACGTGAATCGATTGGGGTGGTTGCCATATAATCCAAATATATTGGTTCCATTAACTTTCATTCCTTATTTTTTTCTGTATTTGGGTTAAAACGCCCCGTAAAATATTCATTTCTGAACATTGTATCTCTACCCGATTAAATAAACGCCTTAATTTTGGCATTAAACGTTTGGGTTCATCGGCACGCATAAAATCAATATCAATCAAAACTTTTTCTAAATGCTGGTAATAGTTTTCCATCGCTTGCATATCGACTTGTGCATCAGCGCTTGAAGCCGGAAGATGAAATTCCTCACCAAACTTCACTTGTAATTCATAGGCCAAAATTTGAACCGCTTGAGCTAAGTTTAAGGAACGATATTCCAAAGAAGTTGGAATCATAAGCCCCGCATGACAACGCCAAAGTTCATCATTGGTAAGCCCTATTCGCTCACGCCCAAATACCAATGCAATTTTTCCAGTTAATTTTTCAACAACATCGACCCACTGTCGTGGCGAATACATGGGCCAATTTAAATCACGCGGACGAGCCGTACATCCATAAACATATTGGCAATCTGCAATAGCCTCATCAAAAGTTTCACAGATTTGGGCATGATTTAACACATCCTCTGCACCCGAGGCCAGAGCCGTGGCTTCTACATCAGGAAACTTTTTGGGATTGACCAAAACCAAGTGTTGAAGACCCATGGTTTTCATCGCACGTGCAACTGAACCAATATTTCCAGGATGGCTTGTCTCAACTAATACCACTTGTATTGAATTTAGCATAATGAATAACAACAATCAGACATAACAAATATTATTTCATAGGCTTAAGAAAATCTCAAAAAAACCATTACTAAACATTTTTTTTCTTTACATCGCAGATTTTATTAAAACAATTAAAAATATCTGTTATAATGTTCTTTTTTTGTTGCTTATTAAAAATTATGGAACCATTTGTCAATGTCGCTGTGCAAATCGCACGGCAAGCGGGTGACTATATTCGTCGCCAACAAGACCAAGCACCGTTCTTGGAAATCAAAACCAATGCCTCGAATGGCGAGTATACACTTGTTGATATTCAAGCCGAAAATTTAATCATTCAAGCGATTCGAAAAAAATTTCCCAAACACAATATTCTTTCTGAAGAGCAAGGTTCCATTCATCAGGATAGCGAAATCACCTGGATTATTGATCCCTTAGATGGCACAAAAAATTTCCTGCATGGTATTGGTCATTATGCTATATCGATTGCCATACAAATTAAAAATCAAATTGAGCATGCTGTGGTCTATGATCCCCTACGCAATGAATGTTTTTGCGCAAGTCGGGGGCGTGGTGCACAAGTCAATAACCGACGTATGCGTGTCAGTCCAAAAATTGTCCTACCTCAAGCCTTAATTGGTTACGGAAAACATGTCTCTGTTGAACATGCGGAAACATCGGTCAAAACATTTATTCAACATGGTATCCAACATCCAAGTCTTCGACGCATGGGTTGTGCATCTTTAGATTTAGCTTATGTTGCAGCCGGTCGTTATGACGCCTATTTTGGTTATGATTTACAACCATGGGATAGCGCAGCCGGCATGTTATTGATTCAAGAAGCCGGTGGTGTCGTCTGTGATTTTCAAGGTCAAAATCAATCATTGCCAAGCAAACAAATCGTCGCTGGAAACATAAAACTCACCAAAATTATCGTTGATACTTGGAAAAATAATTAATGCAACACCATCACTGTACACGCATAAGTGCAGTGATGATTTCGATTGTTCTTCAATATTGAATTTTAAGAATAAATAAATAAAATTTATTAAAAAATTATTTTAAAACGATAACTAATATTATATCATGGCAACTTATTCACATGCAGAAGAATCATTGATATGAAAAAAACTCACTACTTATGTTTTTCTTTAAGATTTTTTTTTCAAGCGGGCTTTATTATTTTTGCGCTTGCTTTTATCGCAAGCTGGCTTGCCGTAAGTTTTGACTATACCCACTTATCAAATCCTTGGCTAAATTTTGTGAAGGCTTTATGCACAACATCTTTACGGCTCGGTATATTATATTTTTTGATTAAATTATTTAGTGCCTATGAAAAAGGCATTTATTTTAATGCCAAGAATATCAAATATATACAACGCATTGGTTACCTCATTCTAAGTAAAGAACTCTTACAAAGCGCTTATAATTGCTTTATGGCCGGCTATTGGACGGGGTTCAATATACAAACCATCGAAATGTCGCTTTTAGCACTCATCATTATTGTCAACTCATGGATAATGACAGAAGCTTACAAGCTTCAACAAGAACAACAATTAACCATTTAAACAAGGAAGGTCATGGCCATTATTGTAAATTTAGATGTCATGTTAGCGAAGCGAAAATTTCGCTCAAAAGAATTGGCTGAAGCCATCAATATCACAGAACAAAATCTCTCTATCCTTAAAACAGGCAAAGCCAAAGCCATACGCTTATCAACCCTAGAGGCAATCTGTCATTATTTAGATTGCCAACCAGGTGATATATTAGAATTCAGGAAACAGTCATGCGATACATGACATTTAAATTTATATGCAGTATTTTTTTGCATTGATAAACTTATATCCATTTTGCCGAGTGCAAGAACTCATTTAAAACCACATTGAAACTTGCACCCACATTTCTAGACACTTGTTCCATCACACTGGGTTTCTCGGTATAATCGATGGCATCTTCAATTTTAATTTTATCCCGCAATAGTTCACCAGTACTTGCAAAACCATCAATCAATCCTAAATTTTTAGCTTCAAAACCTGTCCAGGCTAGTCCTGTGAATAAATCATCATTCATCTTTAAACGCTGCCCTCGCCCTTCTTTTACTTTAGCAATAAATTGTTCATGAATTTGTGCAAGCATTTGATGTAGATACGTTTTTTGTTCTTCCGTTTCAGGAGAAAAAGGATCTAGAAACCCTTTATACTTACCTGCCGTTTCTAAACGTCGAGAAATACCCACTTTTCCCATCAACTGATCAAAACCAAATCCATTATACAAAACCCCAATTGAACCAACGAGACTCGATGGATTGGCATAGATTTCTTCTGCCGCAGCTGCAACATAATATGCAGCGGATGCACAGGTATCCATACACACTGCATATACTTTTAACTCGGGATTTTTATGACGATAATATTGAATCGTATTATACATATAATCGGCCTGAACCGGACTTCCACCTGGACTATTAATTCTTAGAATCAAAGCTTTCATGTGTTTGTTTTTAAATGCCTTGTGAATGGCATGGCTAAAACTATCCGAATTGGTAAAGCCCATGTCACTGATTTCACCTTTGATATCAATTACGCCGACATGTGGTTTGGTTTCAAAACTTTTTTCTTCTATGTAAGCACCAATTGCATTATATAGAAAAAATCCTACCACCAATGCATATAAAAACTTTTTAACCCACCCCCATCGGCGCTGGCGTTTTTGTTGTTTTAAAAAATCATCAACCAATCGGTTGAGTAAATGTTGAGCTTCTGATGAAGAAAATTCTAAAGACATGAAAAAATCACTTGAAATTTTTTAAATAAACCTCATTTTAAAGATATCAGGCCACAAAATCAAACTAAGAGAGAAAGACCATGAGATTTGATCGATTAACATCCTCTTTTCAACACGCCATTGCAGATGCACAATCCAATGCCATTGGATTTGAACATAGCGTAATAGAGCCTGAACATCTTTTAATGGCACTGATTGATGACCCGAATGGCACTTGCAAACCTTTATTAGCCAAATCAAATGTCAATATTGCCGAACTCAAATCTAAATTACAAAAACGTTTGCTTGAATTCCCGAAAGTCAGTGGTCAACAAGCCGATATTCATGTATCCAACCATCTCATGCGTATGCTTAATCAAACCGACAAATTGGCGCAACAACATCAAGATCAATACGTACCCAGCGAATGGTTTATCTTAGCTGCCGCACAAGATAACAGTACCATTGGTGAAATTTTAAAAGAATGTGGTGCAAAATCCAGTGTGATTGAAAACAACATCATGACTCTTCGCGCGGGGGAAAGTGTTCAAGATCCCAATGCAGAAGAATCGCGACAAGCTCTAAAAAAATACACCATTGACCTCACAGAACAAGCTGAAAGCGGTAAACTCGACCCTGTCATTGGTCGCGATGATGAAATTCGACGCACTATTCAAGTCTTACAACGCCGTACCAAAAACAATCCCGTTTTAATTGGTGAACCAGGTGTCGGAAAAACAGCCATTGTGGAAGGTTTAGCACAACGCATCATTAATGGCGAAGTTCCTGAAGGCTTAAAAAATAAACGTCTACTTTCCCTCGACATGGGAGCCTTAATTGCCGGTGCTAAATTTCGAGGCGAATTTGAAGAACGCTTAAAAGCGGTCCTCAATGACTTGGCCAAGCAAGAAGGTCAAATTATTCTCTTTATTGATGAATTACATACCATGGTTGGTGCCGGTAAAGCGGAAGGCGCCATGGACGCGGGCAACATGTTAAAACCTGCACTTGCACGTGGAGAACTCCATTGTATCGGTGCAACCACATTAGATGAGTATCGCCAATATATTGAAAAGGATGCAGCCCTTGAAAGACGTTTTCAAAAGGTATTAGTGCAAGAGCCGAATGTTGAAGACACCATTGCGATTTTACGCGGCCTTAAAGAAAAATATGAAGTGCATCATGGTGTAGAAATTACCGATCCGGCCATTGTGGGTGCTGCAACCTTATCCCATCGATATATTACCGATAGACAATTGCCTGATAAAGCCATCGATTTAATCGATGAAGCCGCCAGTCAGATTCGTATGGAAATTGACTCAAAACCAGAAAGTTTGGATAAACTCGAACGTCGTTTGATTCAATTAAAAATTGAGCGTGAAGCCTTAAAAAAAGAAACCGATGAGGCTTCTAAAAAGCGCAAAGATGATTTGGAAAAACACATTAATGAACTTGAAAAACAATATGCCGATTTAGATGAGATTTGGAAAAGCGAAAAAGCAGTTCTCCAAGGTGCAACTCACATCAAAGAAGCCTTAGAAAAGGCCAAAATGGAATTAGAAGCGGCGCGGCGCAGCGGTGATTTAACCAAAATGTCAGAGTTGCAATATGGCAAAATTCCAGAACTTGAAAAACAGCTCAATCAGTTCAATTCTGCAGAGCACAAAGAACATAAACTGGTTCGTAACAGAGTCACCGAAGAAGAAATTGCTGAAATTGTATCAAAATGGACAGGCATTCCGGTTTCGAAAATGCTTGAAGGTGAAAAAGAAAAACTCCTTCATATGGAAGACATGTTGCACACTAAACTCATTGGCCAAGATGAAGCTGTTAGTGCCGTTGCCAATGCCATTCGACGCTCTCGCGCAGGACTTTCAGATCCAAATAAACCCATTGGTTCATTCATGTTTCTAGGCCCTACAGGTGTCGGTAAAACCGAGTTATGTAAAGCACTGGCAACCTTTATGTTTGATACCGTTGAAGCCATGGTTCGAATTGACATGTCTGAGTATATGGAAAAACATGCGGTGGCTCGTTTAATTGGAGCGCCTCCTGGTTATGTGGGTTATGAAGAAGGCGGTTATTTAACCGAAGCCATTCGACGTCGCCCCTACTCTGTGATTTTATTTGATGAAATTGAGAAAGCACATCCGGATGTCTTTAATGTGCTTTTACAAGTTTTAGATGATGGCCGTTTAACCGATAGCCAAGGTCGAACCGTTGATTTTAGAAATACCGTTGTGGTCATGACATCCAACATTGGTTCACACCTCATTCAAGAAATGGGCGGTAAGGAACCCTATCAAACCATTAAAAATCAAGTCATGGATATGGTCGCAAAACAATTTAGACCGGAGTTTATTAATCGGATTGATGAAAGTGTCGTCTTCCATTCATTAACCTCTGCACAAATTAAACAAATTGCCCAAATCCAAATTTCACAATTACAATCCCGTTTATCACATCAAGATATTCAGTTGGATGTACATAGCAGTGTCTTAGATTATTTGGTAGAAATTGGCTTTGATCCTGTTTATGGCGCAAGACCTTTAAAACGCATTATTGAGCACAAATTGGTCAATCCCTTGGCTCAAGAGATTCTAAGCGGCAAAATTCACCCAAGAGATAAAGTCATTCCCGAACTCAAAGGTGGTGAGATTTCATTTAAAGTGCAAAAAAGCAAATAAACCTATGGCTGCTTGTAATTCGGCTGTTGAACTTCTTCAACAACCGAATTTGGGCTTTCATTTGATAACCGGGATTTAAAATCAGCAGTGACATTTCGATAAACGGCTAAATCTTCTGGTTTTTTTAAGGGTGGCGCATCTCTTTCTTCAAGGATATGATTAATGCGTGCCAATAATGTCTTTTGCGCAAATACCTCATGAATAAACTCCGTTGGCATCTTGGGAAAATTCTCGAGACCTCGCGACACGACATTTTCATCCCGTATCAACAATGCACGAAGCCACTTTGATTCCTCTGGAAACGATTGTGAAAGACGTTCTAATGTTTCCCGACATTCCATTTGCTCAGGATTTAACTTAAACATATTTGATTTATCATGGGCAATCGATAACTCTTGTAAATACGATAACGCAAGTGGTGCGATAATCCCGTTGAGATTTTGCATCTCTTGGCGTGAGCCCTCTAAAATATCTAATCCAAACTTCCCAAAATTCATCAGCAGTTCAACTTGTTGGGATGCATTTAAGCTCGACAATAAAAAGCCCAATGGGTATCCCTGTGCAACCCATTCTTTCTTTTCCTCCAAACTTAAATCTTTAATCTCTTTCACTGCATGATAAGTGTTCACGGGCAACTGTTTGGATTGCTCTAAAATTTCTTGCATTTGAGGATCTTGATTCAAGGTATGATTAGGAATCGCTTCTTTTAAATAATCGAGATAATCAACACAAATTTTGCTACCATGGGAATAAAATCCCCCATTTTTTTCAAAATTCAGCACACTAAACTCATCATAATGTGGTGAGCCCATAACACTGGAAAAATGCACATAAAAATCCTTTTGGATGGCTTTAAAATCATTTATATCCAAAGGTCGAAAGAGCTTAAACTCAACATGATGTTGACTGACAAATTCAAACAGTCGATGTTCAATCGTCTCTAAGGTACTGCCTCGCAAACAATCCAAAAACGCCCTACGCAAATCGGTATTTTGCAGCAATAAACCAAAATTTTGATAGCCAATATCGTGTTGATGACAATACATATTAATTTCAGCCAAATAAAACTGAACGGTGATGCTTAATCTATCTGTTTCCTGACTTCCATCAAATTTTTGTTGAAAGGGACCGCGTGGTACCATATTAAATAATTCAGGTGCAGCCAAACGGTAATCATTTAGCAGTCGAAGAAAATACTTTTCATGAAAATGATTGGGGTTCAGAATATTATGAAACTCGTCTAGAGTATAAAATATTTAAACAAGTATTTGTTCCTTTTAGTTCTAAGAGTTTTGGAGAAAATGATCGACTAATTAAGCATTTAACAAGTAATGTCAAAGGTTTATTATTTAATTTTACAGCTTTCCTTGAAGCTAATGGTTTAAATGATTTCCTTATTTCACAACTTCTCAGTCCTTTTATAATTGCAAAAAGTGCGGTTGGACTCAGCTTTGATTTAACCATACTGGCGTTAAGCTTGGTCACAAGAAGTTTAACAACTTTATTTTACATGGCAAGCTACCAAGTGTTTGGGGCGCCTAATAAAGATACATCATCTCCTTCCGACCTCGAGAAATATTTATCTTATTCGAGTAACAGAGGATATTAATAATCCAGACGCTGGGCTCTAATGACTCAGCGTTTTTTTATTTTTTTATAAAAAAATTTTTGGTCATATTCATTAAGAAATAATATGTTTATTAGGCATGAAAGTGTTCTATCCAAATCAAGTAATCACTTGCAATTCTTTTGGAAAGGTACTTAAAATCCTGTTCATTGACGCCAATCCAATAGTTATGTTCTGCATTTGCACGACTGGAAAAAATTTGAAAAAGCACCATCAATCACATGATTATTAAGATGCAAAAGTCTCAAATCGCTTTAAATCATCCATGGTATTGATATCCTGTCCAGGAACTTCATGCGCCTGTTGCATTTGAATACGCATGCCTAACCNNCCATACGATACGCATACAAGCCAATATGTCTGAAAGCACTTGGGCACTGTTCATGTATATTATCGCGATAAAAAGGTATCGCACTGCGTGAGAAATACAATGCGCGTTGATTTTGGTCCATGACGACTTTAACGATATTGGGATTTGAAAAATCTTCTATATTCTTGATGGGCCAATACAAAGTTGCCCAGTCGACGTCAGGGTCCTCCAACATATCAGAGACTTGTTGCACCAATCGAGGTGGCATTCGGGGTTCATCACCTTGTACATTCACAATACGCGCATCATCCTCTAATCCCATTAAACGTGCGGCTTCAGCAACCCTATCTGTTCCACTGGCATGTCCCATCTGTGTCATCACGACATCTGCACCAAAGCTTTTAGACACATGCCAAATCTCATCACTATCTGTTGCAATGGTGATTGATAAAGGATTGGCCTTCTGTGCTTGACAATAAACATGTTCCAACACTGTTTTACCTTGCACCTGGTACAGTAGCTTTCCGGGGAGTCTTGTTGATAAATATCTTGCTGGAATTATGATATGTGCATTCAATGTCATCTTCTTTCCCACTCGTCTTGCGTTAAGGTTCTTGCTTCGTCAATTAGCATCACTGGTATATCATCATGAATTGGAAAAGCCAATTTGTCAAAATAACACCATAATTCTTTCTTTTTTGGATCTAAGCGACCTTTGCATAAGGGACAAACCAGTATCGCCAATAATTTTTTATCCACGCGTAGCTCCCTGAGTCACTTGATTTCGTACGTATGTTGGTTCTAATAATTCTGCAGAAATTTTTTCAATTCGTCCAGTCTCAACCATTTCAATCATGGCAAGAGCCTCTGGCTTTATGACATGCTCTGCAATAACTGTCGATAACAAGTGGCGATAGGATTCATATTGATAGCCTGCTAAAACGACAGGTTTTTGAATTTTTAATTCAACTTCTGATAAGCATCCGACATGTTCTTCAGTTTCTGATAACGGATCTGCATAAAGCCCCCAATAGACTTGCTGCATACGGGCATCCATGACCGCTAAAATAGGATGATTTGGATAATGCTTTTTCGCAATCCAAGCGATACAAGCCAAATCACTGACTGGATAAATTGGTAAATCAAAAGGAAACGCTAAACCCTTCACCATGGCGCAGGCCACTCGCAAACCTGTAAAACTTCCTGGTCCGCGTCCAACCACAATACCTTTTAAATCTGAAAATGAAATTTGCGCTAGTTGCATGTGTTCTTGAATAATAGGTAATAAAGTTTGTGCATGTGAACTCACACCTTCTTTTTCAACACTAAATACCGATTCATTTTTTTTAATCGCAACTGTGGCAATATCAGTTGCGGTATCAATGGCCAACCAAGGCATATCCATCCCCTAAAAAATTCTGCTTCTATTTTAAGGAATTTATTCTAAAACACCAAGTTATTTCAGTTTATCTTTAAACAACCGTATCTTTAATTAGTGACGATTGGTCCATACTTTCTAAAAAGGCCTCGACGCGTTGCATATTACGCGTCCAGGGCATGGGCGGTAGACTTTCTAAAATGATTTGTCCATATGCTCTACCAATGAGACGCGGATCACCAATGACTAAAATGCCTTGATCCCGTTCCGTGCGAATGAGACGTCCTACACCTTGTTTTAGAGCAATAATCGCTTGCGGAATGAGGTGTTCTTCAAATGGCGATTGACCTTTGGCTTTGACATATTTCATTTTTCCTGCAACCAACGGCTCTTTGATATTCGCAAATGGCAGTTTATCAATCGCCACACACGATAATGCTTCGCCTTGAACATCCACCCCTTCCCAGAAACTTGAGGTTCCTAACAACACACAGTTGTGATTTTTTCGAAACTCTTCCAGCAATATGCGCTTATCCTGGGTTCCTTGAACCAATAAATTAAATTCAGGGTAATCCGCCAGCAACTGCGCAACATCTTGCAAAGCCTTATGACTGGTAAACAAAATAAAGGTACGTCCTTTTAACCGCTCAATAATTGGCAATATGCTTTTAAGAAAGCATTGGTGGTAATTGGGATGATAAACATCTGGAATACCATGCGGGACATACAATAAAGCTTGTTTATCCCAGTTATAAGGACTATCCCAAGCATGAACCGTCGCATGTTCAAGACCTAGCGCCTGGGTAAACCAATCAAATGCATGGGCACTTTTTAATGTTGCCGAAGTAAAAATTAAGCTTGCCGATAAGCCCTGCAACAATATTTTCATCTCGGTTGCCACATCATACGGTGACCATTGAAACCGAATATGTTTTTTAAGGAGTTGAACCCAAGCAATTCCTTGGGCATCTTGCTCATTGATGCGTTTCATACAACTTAAGAAATAATTTAGACGATCAATGGCTTTAAGAACCATTAATTCTTCATCAACAGGAAGTTTATGGAGGCATTGCGATAAATTTTGATAATCTTCAATCATCTTGTCAAGAAACACCCATTGTTGCTTTATTGCTTGATTAATTTCAATCGGTGTACTGGTTTTTTGAAAAGAGACTATCATAGTCTCTAAATCATCGATTAAACGTCCTAAAAATGCTAAAAAAGAAGGTTCAAAATTTTGAAGTTTTTCAATATCTTGTAACAGTCGCTTTAGACTCGCAGTGGTGAATGACTGACTATAAAACTGCGTCGCCACTTCTGGAATTTGATGAGCTTCATCGAAAATAAAAATTTCAAATGCAGGAAGCAATGCCCCAAACCCATCATTTTTTAACTTCGAATCTGCAAAAAATAAATGATGATTTACAACCACGCAGTCAGCAGCCATGGCTTTTTGCCTTGCTTTATACATAAAACATTCGGATAGCATGGGGCATTTATTGCCAACACAATGATCCGCATGTGCTGTGGCGTAATACCAAGCTGGTGAATCTTCTAAAACAGACGTAATCTCATTACGTTCGCCAAATTTCAAACGTGGTATTTCTTGATGAATATTTAAAATATCTCGATTCACTTGTGCGCTATGATGAGAGGACTCATCCAAAACTTTTTGAATATGATATAAACAGAGGTAATTATCACGTCCTTTGAGATTTTGCACAGTTCGAGCAATTCCGAGATGCTGAATGATATTAGGAAGATCCTGATGTACCAATTGGTCTTGGAGGGCTTTGGTTGCTGTTGCAATGAGAACTTTTTGGCCGCTTAATAAAGCAGGCACCAAATAAGCAAAAGTCTTTCCTGTACCTGTCGCTGCTTCAGCTATCAAACATGACTTTTGAATAATCGCATCGTGCACAGCAGTTGACATAGATCTCTGCTGCGTTCGAACGGTAAAATTTTTGATTCGTTTGGAGAGCAAGCCCTCTTGCCCAAAAATTGCATCTAAATCGATGTTATTCACTCGGCCATTCTTTTTCAAGATACTGTAATTTATTTTCTACATGTTGCCAATCTTTAGCATCTGCAGAAGCATCTTTTTTAACGGTAATGTTGGGCCATTTTTGAGAAAGTTCACGATTTAAGTCAACAAATTGCTTTTGCTGATCATTTAAATCATCTTCAGACATAATTGCATTGACAGGACACTCAGGTTCACAAAGTGCACAGTCGATACATTCATCAGGATTAATCACAAGAAAATTTGGACCCTCATAAAAACAATCCACAGGACAGACTTCGACACAATCAGAAAACTTACACCGAATACATTGTTCTGTGACGACAAATGCCATTATCAACTCCGTTGAATATTTTTACAAGGTAAAAAATGGTGCCCAGGGCCGGAGTCGAACCGGCACGGGATTTTTGTCCCGAGGGATTTTAAGTCCCTTGC
>DDPL01000077.1 GCA_002342175.1 Legionellales bacterium UBA2469
AAATAATTTGGGCAACACAATAAAGACTTCTCCAGCATAAGCATAATTTGGAAATAATACGGGTTGATTGGCAGTAGATGCATCTAAATCTAAATAGATATAATCATTTATTTTAGGAAAATACTCCAATTCAAATTGAACGGCTTGCCGTTGTAAACGGCTGGCATAATTTAATTTTCCATACAATTTTCCATACTTAATCTGTTGGCCATAAAATATGGATGTATAATCCCAAACCTTTTGTCTATCGGTGATATAATAGGCTTGTTGTAAAAACCCTGCCTCATGTTGGTAGGTGACCGGTTGGAATACTTGAATGCCCTTTTTTTCTAATGAATAGGTACGTGTATTATTTTCCATTATTAATTGATATTTTTTTACATGTGTTTGGTCCATCAGTATCAAGTCATGATTTTTTTTATTCAATTGCTCATCCCAAGGGGCGTAGATTAAACCCAGGTGTACTAGTTTTCGAGCTTCTTCTCGACGCTTCAAAATCATATCAATATTTATCAATTGAATATAAACATCGGTATAACTCGGATACTGATAAACAAAAGGCATCAAGACTTGTCTTGCCCTTTCATATTGTCCCTCTTGCATATAAAATTTTGTAAGTATCAAAGCTACATCGGCATCATTAGGATAAACGGATAAATAAGCTTCTGCTTTTTGTATTGCGTCTTTTTTTAATCCTTTGTGATACAAAGCTTTTAACCCCATATTAGGAGGTTCGAGCGAAATAGCAGATAAGACCGCTAATCGAGCCTGTGATAACTCCTCATTTTTTGGTGCCCTTTCCAAGCCTTGTTGGATGTGCTTATAAGCTAATCCATATTGATGTCGTTGAAGATACAAACGAACCAGCAATACTTGGGCCTCAAGATAATTGGGGTGTTTTTCTAATAGGGAAATGAGTAATGAAATACTTTTAGATTCTTGATGGGAAAGTGAATATGCTTTTGCAAGTAGAAATTGAACATCGCCATCCTCAGGGTGAGATTGCAAGTATAATTTTGCATTTGTAATAGCATGCGAATAATTACCCTCTTGGGTTGATATTGAAATCTGTTCAAAAACGGCATTGGCAAATACAGATGTTCCAAAAATAGACAAAGCACAATATAAAAAAATTCTCATAGGCCTTGCTCTTTTTTTGCATGCGCAATCAAATCAACCAAAGATTTATTTAACGTCCAACGGTAATTTAAACGAATATAGTGTTTTAAACGAGTCAAATCGGGACGACGATATTTAAAATCATCAAAAGATTCTCCATACACTTCATCATAAGGAACATGCCTCATCTTAGATGAACTATTTGCTAAAACAATGATTCGTTTTGCTAAATCAATTATAGAAATCTCTTCGTCATGTCCAATATTCAAAACAAGTCCTATAGTGGCCGGCTCTTGAACGACCTGGATGATGATTGAAACAAAATCCCGAATATCACAAAAACTTCTTTTTTGACGCCCTGTACCATAAATCATCAAAGGTTGCTGATGAACCGCAGCCTGAATAAAACGAGGAATGACCATTCCATATGTTCCTGTCTGATATCGACCAATCACATTAAAAATTCGAAGGATAGTGATTTGAATACCATATCTTTCGTAATAACTTTGAGCATAGGCCTCATCCACAAGTTTGCTAATAGAATAACTGCTTCGATGTATCTGTTCTGTAGAAATCACTGCATCATGAATTTCTGAGAGGGGTAATTTCGAATGTCCACCATAAATCTCTGAGGTTGAGGCTAATATTAATCGGGCTTTAGATTGAGAAATTCTCATCGCCTCTAACAAGCATCGTGTACCTTGAATATTCACTTCTAGAACTTTATGGGGCTCTTTTTGAACATTAAAGACACCAACTACAGCAGCAAAGTGATATACAATATCTGCTTTTTCAAGCAAGAGCTCTAAATTTGGAAAATATCTTAAATCAACAAAATAGCCTTTAAAATGAGGATGTTCTAACACATCTTTAAGATTATTTTTTGTTCCAGTCGAAAGATCATCGATAACATGTACTGTATCACCCTTATGAATATGATAAGTCACCAAAGCTGAACCAATGAATCCTGCACCACCGGTAACCACAATATCCATATGTTCCTTCATTAATTATCACTTATTACTATAATGATATAATTAAAAAAATGTCAATATTTATATGGGTTGTTCCAACTGGTCTATACTTAGATATGATTTATGAATTTGGAACATTATGCCAAAAATCAAAATTGCCATTATCGGCTTGGGTTATGTTGGTTTAGAATTAGCGATGGCTTTATCAAAACATTTTGATGTCATTGGTTATGACAATCTAGATGAAAGAATTAATGAATTAAAACGATATCATGATAGAAATTTACAATTCTCAGTTTCTGAGCTCAAAAATATAAATTTCATTTTTACTTCAAATTTCGATATGATCAAATCAGCGAATATATATATCATTACTGTACCAACACCCGCTTTGTTTTATGAATACCCCGATCTTGAAATGTTAAAAATGGCAAGTCAAGAAATTGGAAGCATCTTAAAAAAAAATGACGTCGTGATTTATGAATCCTCCGTATACCCGGGCACCACAACCCAATATTGTATCCCTATTTTAGAAGCGTATTCTCATCTCAAGGCCAATACAGATTTTTATGTCGGTTATTCTCCAGAAAGAATATGTCCTTCTGATAAAGAACATCCAATTCAAAGCATCACCAAGCTCATCTCGGCCAACCATCCTACAACACTGAAAACCATGGCATTTATCTATAAAAAAATTGCGAAAAGCATTTATAAAGCATCAAAAATTGAACATGCGGAAGCATCTAAAATGCTCGAAAATATTCAGCGCGATGTGAATATTGCATTGATGAACGAATTCACCAAAATTATGCATGCCTGTTAAAACTCTTTAGAAATGA